>JAJYZE010000091.1 GCA_021800195.1 Acidobacteriota bacterium | reverse complement strand
AACCGCCTGGGGCGGGATCAAATCCACGCGCCAGCCCACAGCCTCAAGGGCGTGAGCCGTAGCCTCGCCGATAGCTGCTACCTTAGGCCCTGAAGGCAGCCCGGCACGAACCGTCTTCAAACGGCGCACGAAGAACTCCACGGCGTTGGCACTGGTAAAGAGCAGCCAATCGAACGCTTCCAAACTCTCCAGAACCTGATCGAGCGCAACATAGGTGGCGGGCTCTGCGAGCTCGATGGCAGGAACAAGGATCGGCTCGGCTCCCGCGGCGAGCAGCTGGGCGGCCAGTTCCGACCCCTGCCGGGAAGAGCGAGTGACAAGAACACGAGGAGGCTTGATCACGGCTGGGTTCCGATCAGCCTTCAGAATACAGCCCACAACCTCAAGAGGCTTTCCGTGGAATGGCGGAGACAACCAGAACCGCACCTAGCTTTTCGCAGAAGAACCACACGGACAAAGGGCAACGGTCGGTTCCCCGCGAAATGTGCCTGGGAGATGCAGGAAAGCCAGGGATCTCTCGGTCTGATGCCTTCCGGCTCTTCCTCCGTTTACCTTTCCGCCCGCGTCTGCTTCACCGGATAGGCTACCTTCAGGGTCAGAATCTCGTAAGGCTTGATCGAAACCGTCACTACATCACCCTTCAATGGCAGGTGATCTGCACCAGAGATGGGATCTTCCATCAGGTTTGTCTCAACGGCGTATGTGGCGCCCTCCGGCACATGGAGCTTCACCTGGGTAGCCTTGCCGGCCCACTCGTACATTCGGATGATCAGGGCCTGGGCGTCTTCAGCCTTCTTGACCGCACTGAGGGTGACATTGGGGCTCTCCAAAGAAAGAAAGGAGTGACTGGCCGGCATCTCGCCGCTATGAGGAAAGACCTGTTCGCCCAGCAGCGGGGTGTTGAACTCATATCCGCGGCGGACCGTAAGGGCATCCCGCCAGCTTCCGCGATGGGGGTAGATCTCATAGGTAAAGTGCTGGACGCCGCGGTCGGCGTCCGGATCAGGCGAGGTGGGCGAGCGCAGGAGAGTCAGGCGAAGCAGATTCCCGATGGCGTCATAGCCGTACTTGCTGTTGTTCAGGATGGACACCCCCGCCGTGTCATCGCCCAGATCGGCCCAGCGCAGCGCCGGAACCTCAAACCTCGCCTTCTCCCAGGAATTATTGCGGGTTGTGGGCCGCTCGATGTTTCCGAAGGGAATCTCGTAGGTAGCCTGACTGCTGGAGTGCGCCAGCGGAAAGGCGGCCTTGAGAAGGATGTGCGTCTCGTGCCAATCGACGGTGTTGGCAACCCGCACCACATCGGCGTCGGCATCCAGCGAGATCTCCTGAACGAAGTGCGACTTGTCCCAGGTGCGCTCAATCCGGATGGTTTTGCGCAGTGGGCCATTCTCGCTCACCGCAATGGAGTCTACCGCCATGATGGGCGTTGGATGGTCCAACGTGCCGTAGTCGATGTTCCATGCGTCGTACTGCTTAGGCTTATCGACAAAGGTCTGGAGCTGGTTGCCGCAGCCGTTCGTGGCAATATACTCGGTGGCTCCGGTTCGCAGGCTGGTGATGCAGCCGCTATGCCGGTCGATGACCAGCTTCAAATGGTCATTCGCCAACGTATAGGCGGCGTTCGTCTGCAGCAAAGTAAGACGGCCGGCAGGCGGCTGGGCGGGACCCGGCTCCGCATAAAGCTCCGTGTAGCCCATGGCAGGAACATGATTCACCCGGGCCAGGACCTTAAACTGGTGGGTGGCAGCGTCCCTTGAGATTACCTGGGTAAGAATGGGGCGGTGATTCGAGTCCAGGACCCTGACGCCGGCTGCGGCTTCCGGAAGCTGGAAGTTCAACTTCACCGTCTCGGCGCGCGGCCAGGCCATGGTGTTGTAGATCAGGATGGGCGTAGATCTCGCTGCGCCTGCGATCGGGAGCGTATCGATCCGAGCATCCAGGGTGCCGAGCGCCGCCTGGTCAATGTTGTGGTCGGCGTTGTACACCTGGGTAAAGTCGTTGGCCGCATCGCGATAGATCACCGCAATGCCGGAGCCGGCCGCCAGATCATGGAACTCGTTGAATGTGATCTTCTCCCAGTTGGTGTTCAGCGTCTCATCGGGATAGACCTCACCGTCCAGCCAGGCCAGCGAGGCCAGCTTCTCTGCGTTGAGCGTAGCGGTCTCGCTGCGACGAATATTGCGCTTCTGGGCCGCTTGGGTGGTGAAGACGCCGCGGTGAAACTCAAGATAGAGCTCATCCTTCCAGGTGGGAATTCCCATCTCTCCGTCAGGACCAGCAGGGGGAGCGGTGTAGCCCTTGGCGATGGAGGCGTAGTCCCAGGTGGGAGAATCCGGATTCAGATGCTTCTGAACCTGATCAAAGTAGCTCTGCGCCTTACTGAAGCGCATGGTTGGAAGCGCTGAGTCGGCTTGGGAGCTGAGATTCATCCAGTGCGCTCCCTGATCCAGCATGGCGCGAGTCGGACCTCCGCCGTGGTCACCCACCCCAAACAGGTCCAGTTGCTCCACCGTACCCGGATTGCGCTGGGCAGTCTCAGCGAAGTCCGCTGAGATACGAGCCGGATTCAGATCCAGGTGAACGTAGTCGGTGGGAAAGTATGTCAGCACCTTGGATCCATCCGGGGATTCCCACCAGAACAGCCGGAAGGGCAACTGGTTGGTATCGTTCCAGTGCATCTTCTGGGTGACAAAGTAATCCAGGCCGCTGCGCTTGTAAATCTGCGGCAACTGCCAGTTGTATCCAAAACTGTCTGGATTCCAGCCGATGCGCGCTGTAACCCCGTACTCTTTTTTGAAGAAGCGCTGGCCGACCAGAAGCTGGCGGACCTGGCTCTCGCCGCTGGGGATGTTCAGGTCGGGCTCAACCCACATTCCGCCCACCACCTCCCAACGACCCTCCTTGATGCGCTGCCGTATCTGGTCATTGATCTCCGGATACTTGTCCGCCATCCACTCGTAGTACTGCGCCGCCGACTGGGTGTACACGTAGCCCGGATACTCGTCCATGAGCTGCAGCGCCGTGCTGAACGTGCGCCGGACCGCGTCGACGGTCTCCGACCGCGGCCAAAGCCATGCGGCGTCAATGTGGGCGTTGCCGTCCTCATCCATCTTTAACTGTTGCAGCAGCGGATGCAGTTGGGCCAGAATCTGCTGCGCCTTGCGCAGCGAGGCGTCGAAGGCGGTCTGGTTCGCGGTCTTCAGAGCATTGGTATCAATGGCGGCGATCGCCTGTTCCACCACCGGCAGCCGGTCCTGGCCCGAGTTGGGAAGCGCAGGCAGCAAGTGGGACGCGGCGATGCACTGGATGCGAATGTCCTGTGGATTTGGCCTCGCGCTGGAGACGAGATCATCCGGGTTTGGCGCCACCCGCAGCTCCACTCCCTGAAATCTCTTGACATCCACAGTATGCAGCAGCTTTACCGCAACCAGAATCTTCTCGCCGGGCAGAGCCGGAGCAAACAGCACGATCGGCTCGAGATCGGCGCCGAGCGCTACCCGGCGGCCATTGAAGTAGACGATCTCGGGAACCGGGCCATGGGCGTCGGCCCGAAATTGAAACCAGATCCGAGAACCGGTGATGTCATAGCCATGCAGCGTCCGCGGCACCTCAATGACCCGGCGATACCAGACCGCATCCTGGGGCGCCGTTGAGTGCGGCATCACCTGCGACCAGGAGGAATCATCCAGCGTGGGCGATTCTCCGTGTGGAATATCCCCTGCGTGGAAGCGCCATGGGCCTTCAGCCAGATCTGTCAGCGTCCCCAGAACCTGCAGCTTGGCCATGGCTGCCGGCGAGAGATCCTTGAGCTCGCGCTTAGGCGTAAAGGACTGAGCTGGTGCGGTCGTCAGAGGGAAAACCGACGCAGAAAAGAGAAATATTGCAAGACCAGCAGGCGCAAAAAGCAGAGAACGAAAACGGGTTGACATAGCCGAAATCATAGCAAAGCAGACCAAGTTCCACAGAGATAATCCAACGCAGCGCATGGATCCTGTTGAGCCAACAGAGTTTGACTCCTCTCCATCCACGCGGCTCTCGCTCGCTTGCATCACCCGCCGCAAGGCACGGTCGGCAGCCTGCTCTCACCCTCCTAATAGTTGCCGAAGTCCGGATTTCGGGGTCCGGCAGGACACCTGCATCCGCGAAAGCGCAGGCCGAGCCCCGTGCGGCTGTTTCCAAGCGCGGATACCAGCGGTGGCCCGGGCAGGACTTTGATCAAAAAGACCGATGCGGGCGACCCAGAGGTCGGGCGACAGAGCAGGCGGCCCCTGGTCGGAACTCGGCAAGGGAACGGTCTACGGAACCCTCGCAGCCTCCCGCTTTGGCCCCGGCACACTACGGGAGGATCGCAGAAGATTCGAAGTCCTCAGCAGCTTCCAGTCATGCTCTGTCTTGTCCGCATAGGAGCGTGCAAAGCTGAGAACGGCTTGATCAAAGCGGTCGGACGATCCGAGATAGGCAGCGATGGCGACTGGATCACCTGCCCGGGCGTGTCCGCGGGAGAGAACTTCGCCGCACAGATCCGCATACCCCAGCAGAGAAGCCGCGGTCAGATGATCAAGATCCAGCGAGGCCTTGTGATCGCTGAGCTGGCGCACCAGGTAATCTCGACCCTCCAGGGTGGTATAGCCAAGAAGCGGGTCAGAGGTAAGCTGCATCGCGCGTTGCCCCTCCACCACCCGACGGCCCTGATGACGATGCTTCGAACCATCGGGAAGGTAACGTGCATAGGAAGAATCCGCCTCCTGCTTCATCTGCAGAAAGAGTGGGTCCGAACCATGTTGACATCTGGGACCCTCACAGTAGATCACATAGTCGCGCATCCCCACCGACCCGGTTCCAACCACCTTGAAAGCTACATCCCGGGGGCAGTATTGCTCCAAAAAGTGTTGCCTCTCCGGTTGTAAGGTGTGCAAATAGGGGCCAAGCGCATCCAGCACCGCCTTGGCTCTTCGCGAGGAAAGGCGCTCCAGCAATGGAGGTTGGGAGCGAAAGACACGCGGGAGAGCCGCGGCAGGCGACCGCCACGGCGCCGGCCCTGGCCGCTGGAGCTCGCATCCAGGGCCGGTTGCGTCCGGTTCCGTCAGCGTCTTCAGGATCTTCAGCGGCGTTGAGCGCTCCGCCTGAGCAAGAATGGCCGGCATCGGCTCCATCTCCGCCAGGCGGTGAATCTGGTACCGCGCCAGCTCCAGCACGGGCATGGCGGCAAAGCGATGCATCCAGATGCGGTACTGGCGAAGAAAGTGGAGCACGGCTCCGTGACGCGCGCTGCGCTTGATGTCCGCTTCCCTTCCGGCCAGAATCAGGCTGGTCGCCAGACGCTTGACGTCAAATTCAAACGGTCCGCCGATGGTCTCGTCAAAGTCATTGATATCGAAGACCAGCCTGCCGTCCAACGCAGCGAAGGCGCCCAGATTGAGCACGTGCGCGTCGCCGCAGATCTGGGTGATGATCCCTGTATGAGGATGGCAGGAGAGGTCGGCCGCCATGATCGGGACAGACCCTCGGAAGAACCCGAACGGGCTGGCGGCCATACGCTCATACTTCACTGGAATCAGGTGCGCCACCCGATCGCGCATGGAGGCCCGCAACAACTCCAACGGATCCTTTGGACAGCGCGCAATCGTCAGTCGAGCCTGCTGGCTGCGTGGCAACTGTTTTCGAGCCCGCAGACCCAGAGCTCTCCTTTCGGCCTGTCGGAGAGGTGCCCAGAGTATCGCCATAGAGCGAATCCTACCCTAAGAAACTGCTTGTGAGTATGTTGCTGAATGTATAGAACCACGGTAAGCCATGCAGGAATGCGGCCGCGAATGGCCAAACCGCCCGGCTCTCCTCGAAATCCGCGTTACGCTGCCTGACGAACGCGCAAGTCGGCTCTTACAGGGACCCAAAGTCACCTCTCAACTGTTCCCACCGCACAATGGACGGCGCTGCAAAGCGTTATATTGGGCACATCATGAGAAGATTCGAGGTGACTCTTTTCGTCCCCAGTTCGAACTGCGGTCGCTTAATTTCACCAAGCCATAGCGGGCCTATGATCGACCCTTTCGGGAAGCAGCAGCGATGTCTCGCATTGGCATCTGACTGAAAATTCGAAGAGAGCGGACAAACAACCACAGAGTACGCAATGCTCTTCGCGGGCCCGAAGCAAGAATGCATCCCGTTGTGGATCCATCTTGAACCTCGCTAGAGAAGGATCGAACGTGCCTGCCAACACTGGAAATCTTCTTCTCGACTCCCTCTCGCCGGAGTTGCGTACAGAGATTCTCGCCCTTGGCCGCCCCATCGATCTGCCCAGTCGAACCGTGCTGCAGGAGCAAGGCGAACGCTCAGCTTATGTCTACTTTCTCACCGGCGGGGTAGCATCTTTTGTGGTCACCATGGCGCAGGGTGGCAGCGCGGAGGTTGGCTTTACCGGACGCGAAGGGCTGGTGGGCGCGATGCAACTGCTTGGGCCGGCAGGGATGCCTTCACAATCCTACATGCTTGCGCCGGGCTCTGCGCTGCGAGTTCGCAGTGAAGACCTTTGTCCGCTCTTTCACAACACTCCGGAACTGCGCGGCAGGATTCTGGAGTTTGTGCAACAACAGTGCATTAGCCTGGAACAGAGCACAGCCTGCAACAAGATCCATGAAGTCGAGCAGCGTCTGGCTCGTTGGCTGCTCATGTGCCATGACCGCTCTTGCCAGGAGACCATGATGCTTACGCAAGAGTTCATGGCCGACATGCTTGGCACGCGCCGCACCACGGTGACCATGGTCGCCGGATCTCTCCAGGAGCGCGGCATGATCAGCTACCGTCGCGGCAGGATCACGATTCTCTCCGCCTCCGAACTGGAGAAGGCGGCCTGCCCCTGCTATCGAATCTGCAGCAAAGCTCTGCACAACCTGTACCGACATCCCCGGGCGGAGTAGGAAGGCAAGCCTTCCGCCGGCGATACGCCTAGCCTACTTTCCTGATCCACTTTCCAGATCCACGCCAGCTCCGGTGGACCAGGAAACCATATGGTGGTCCGAGATTGCATCCCGGCGCACGATGTGTACGATCGACTGTCCCGCGACTCTGCGCGTGAGGCGCAACCGGCTCCGCCGGAGGCCGCGGCCAATCATCCTGACGGTATACACTGAGGGTGATCCGTGCCGCCTCTTGCCTGAAGCTTGATGGCGGGCTGGACTGTCTGAGCCCCGGTGGTAACCACAATGGAGACAGTCGCCGCAGCAAATCCACAGCCAGCCGCACGCAAGGGAAACAGCTTAGCCTGCAAGCCGGCGATGCTTGGCGGACGGGAGCTTGCGCCCAACCGAGGAACTCCCCTGAATCTGGATTGGATCGAGGCTGTGCGGGTCAACACCAGCGCCGTGGAACGGCGCGCCGCTACAATTCCTTCCCGCCGCATGGTCAAGAAGGAGTGGCAGGCAGCGTGGCTGTTACGCGCCATCGCCTGCATGGACCTCACCACCTTGAGCGGAGACGACTCCGCCGAGCGTGTTCGCAGGCTCTGCGCCAAGGCGCGGCGACCCCTTCAGGACCACCTGGTGAACGCTTTGGGATGGCAAGACTCGCCTCTCCATGTCGGCGCGGTCTGCGTCTACCATGCTTTTGTCGAGACTGCGGTCGAGGCCCTCGAAGGCTCAGGCATCCCCGTGGCTGCGGTCTCTACCGGCTTCCCTGCAGGACTCTCCCCCCTGGAGACGCGCATCGCCGAGATCCACCGCAGCCTGGACGCCGGCGCCAGTGAGATCGACATTGTCATCACCCGCGCCCATGTCTTCCGTGGGGAGTGGAACGCCCTGTACGACGAGGTTGCCGCATTCAAGGATGCCTGCGGTCCGGCCTCTATGAAAGCCATTCTGGGTGCCGGCGACCTGCTGACTCTGCGCAACGTGGCTCGCGCCAGTTGGGTGGCCATGATGGCTGGAGCGGACTTTATCAAGACCAGCACCGGCAAAGAGGCTGTGAACGCAACTCTGCCGGTAAGCCTTGTGATGATTCGTGCGCTGCGCGAGTACGCCGAGCGCACGGGCATGGCCGTGGGCTTCAAACCCGCAGGGGGCATCAAGACCGCCAAACAGGCTCTGGATTGGCTGGCAACCGTCAAGGACGAGTTGGACCGTTCCTGGCTGGAGCCTTCGCTTTTGCGCTTTGGAGCCAGCTCCCTGCTGGGCGATATCGAGCGCCAGTTGGAGCATTTCGTCACGGCAAGATACTCGGCGGCTTATCGTCACCCTTTCGCATGAGCGCCCGGCAGACCATGGAAGCTGATATATAGGACGGCGAGTTGAATCCCCAGCTTCTTCCGCGCCACCGCCGAGGAGAGGACAAGAGATGGCAAGCGGTATTGGAGAAAAATTTGAGACGATGGAATACGGCCCGGCTCCCGAAGATCCCGGCCAGGCCATCTCCTGGCTCGACGCCCACCAGCGCAGATTCGGTCATTTCATCCACGGCATTTGGACGCCTCTGGTCCCCTCTGCCGGCACGAAGGGCTTTGAACCGTTTCCTGTAACCAACCCCGCCAGTGGCGAAGTTCTAGCCACCGTAGCCTGCGCCGGGCCGTCCGAGGTTGACCAGGCTGTGCAGGCGGCACGCTCTGCTCTACCCGGCTGGCAAGCCCTCAGCGGCCACCAGCGAGCACGCTATCTGTACGCCCTGGCCCGTCAGGTGCAGAAGCATTCGCGCCGCCTGGCGGTGCTGGAGACGCTGGACAACGGCAAGAGCATCCGAGAGTCGCGCGACATCGACATTCCGCTGGCGGCCCGCCACTTCTACTATCACGCCGGATGGGCCCAGTTGTTGGAGGAAGAGTTTCCCGGCTACGCTCCGGTTGGTGTCGCCGGTCAGATCATTCCGTGGAACTTTCCTCTGCTGATGTTCGCCTGGAAGGTGGCGCCGGCGCTCGCGGCCGGCTGCACCGTCGTCATCAAGCCGGCCGAGTACACCCCGCTGACAGCTCTGGCCATGGCGGAGATCGCCGCTGAGATCAGCCTACCTCCGGGCGTCCTCAACGTGATCAACGGAGACGGAAGGACGGGAGCAGCCATCGTCGCGCATCCGGACATCGACAAGATCGCCTTCACCGGTTCCACTGAGGTGGGACGTATTCTGCGCAAGACCACGGCCGGCACCGACAAAAAGCTCTCGCTGGAACTCGGCGGAAAGAGCCCCTTTGTGGTCCTCGAGGACGCCGATCTGGACTCCGCCGTGGAAGGGCTGGTGGACAGCATCTGGTTGAATCAAGGTCAGGTATGCTGCGCGGGGTCACGTCTGCTGGTGCAGGAAGGCATCGCCGACCGGCTGTATGAGAAGCTCCGCGCCCGAATGCGGACGCTGCGCGCCGGCTCTCCGCTGGATAAGGCCATCGACATCGGCGCGATCGTGGATCGGGTGCAGTACGAGCACATCGCTTCCATGGTCAAAACCGGCATTGCCGAGGGCGCCGTCTGTTATCAGCCGGAGATTCCTCTGCCCGAGCGCGGTCTGTTCTTCAGGCCCACCCTGCTCACCAACGTCTCGCCCGCCGCCACGGTCGCGCAGGAGGAGATCTTCGGCCCTGTGCTGGTGGCCATGACCTTCCGCACTTCGGCCGAGGCCGTGGAGCTGGCCAATAACACCACCTATGGGCTGGCGGCGAGCGTGTGGAGCGAGAACATCAACGCAGCGCTCGATGTAGCCTCGCAGATCAAGGCAGGAGTCGTCTGGGTCAACGCCGCCAACCTCTTCG
>JAJYZE010000090.1 GCA_021800195.1 Acidobacteriota bacterium | reverse complement strand
CAGACGTAGAATGATCTGCGATGAGTCAAGCTCCCTCAGCGCCTGCGTCCCTGGCCGCGCGCGCCGCCACCGTCATCGGCCGCTGCCGTGAGTTGGCCGGCATGACGGACGTGGCAGGCGAGACAACTCGGCTCTTTCTCTCTCCTGCCAGCCGCGATGCCGAGACCCTGATCGGCGGGTGGATTTGCCAGGCCGGGCTGACCGCGCACTGCGATGATTTCGGCAATCTGCGCGCCACGCGCCGCTGCCCCCACGACGACGCTCCCACCCTGGTTCTGTTCTCGCACATCGATGTGGCCCCGAATTCCAGCCACTTCAACGGCTCGCTGGGCGTACTTCTGGCCATTGCGGCGGTCGAGCAACTGGGCGCGACCTCGCTGCCCCTCCACATCGAGATCATCGCCTTCTCCGACGAAGAGGGTGCGCGCTTCGGCGTTCCTTCCCTCTCGTCTCTGGCCGTTACGGGCCGGCTCAGGGCCGAGCATCTGGAGCGCGCCGATGGCAACGGGATCTCGGTCGCCGACGCCATCCGCGCCTTTGGGCTCGTCCCCGGGCGCATCCCTATCACTTGCCCGCTGACGCCCCGGACCTTCGCTGCCGTCGAGACCCGAATCGAACCAGTCCCGGGGCGGGGACAAAGCGACTCCGCCCTGGCTGTTGTCGAGTCTATCCTGGGCGTCTCGCGGCTGAGTCTCGCCTTCCAGGGTCAATGCAACCACGCCGGGACCGCTCCCATGCCCTCGCGCGGCGACGCTCTGGCCGCGGCCGCGCATTGGATCGCCGAGGTGGAGCATTACGCAGCCAACTACACCCAGCTGACGGCCACCGTCGACGGAGTCCATACCCTGCCGGCCACCGGCGACTTTGCTACCGGGACTGTCCAGACGACGCTGGAAGTGCGCCACCCGAGGGACGAGTCGCGCCACGCCGCCGTGGCTCACCTGCTCACCAAGGCGGAGGCTGCCGGCACTCTGCGGGGTGTGCAGGTTCGCGCTGCAGTGCGGTCCGAGCAGAGCGCCGTTCCGCTGGACCGCGATCTCACGCTTAAGCTCCACCGGGCCGCCGAGCGGGCCGGCTATGATGCTCCACCCATCTTCTCCGCAGCCGGGCACAGCGCAATGATCCTGGCCGCCGCAGTTCCCACGGCGATGCTCCTCCTTCGCTCCCCGGTGGAACTCTCTCACGTGCCCGGCGATGATCTTCGCTGCCAGGACGTGGAGGCCGCCTTGGCCACCCTGCTCAATCTCCTTCTCCATCTCCATCCGCACCCAAAATTGTCCTGAGCGCGCGGATCGAATCGAGTGGCTCGGCGCACCGGCATCACCCCGGCCTGAGTTTACCAACGAATAACGCACAGGGCCGGATCTTCGCACGAGAGACGTAGCCCTGAAGCTGCGATGCGGCTACACTACTCTCAACCGCGAAAGAGAATCGGCAAAGGAGAGAAAGAGTCCCCGGATCCTTTGCCACTCGACGCCAACCACCTCACTCGAAGCTCCACTCTACGGACCGCCCTATGATTCAGTCCATCAATCCGGCTAACGGAAAACTTCTGCGCAGCTTTGATCCCCTCACCCCCGATGCAATCAACGTCAAGCTGGCCCTGGCCGCGGGCGCGGCCAAGACCTACCCTCGCGAGTCTCTGGAGCAGCGCATCTTCTGGATGCGCCGGCTGGCTGCGATCGTGGAGGCCGACAGCGAAGAGTTGGCGGCAACGATGACCTCGGAGATGGGCAAGACGTTGGCTTCGGCCCGCGCTGAAGTCGCCAAGTGCGTCTCCGCGTGCCGTTACTACGCCGAGAACGCGGCCCGCATCCTCACTCCAGAGCGAATCCCGACCGAGCACCAGGAGAGTTACGTGCGCTACGATCCTCTGGGCGTGGTGCTGGCTGTGATGCCCTGGAACTTTCCCCTCTGGCAGGTCTTTCGCTTTCTTGCCCCGGCACTGATGGCCGGCAATGTAGGCCTGCTCAAGCACGCCTCCAACGTTCCCCAGTGCGCCCTCGCGATTGAGGCCCTGGTGCGCCGCGCCGGCTTCCCGCGCGGCGTCTTCCAGACCCTGCTGATTGAGGCCCGTCAGGTAGAAACGCTGCTCTCTGATGAACGTGTCGCCGCCGTCACCGTCACTGGCTCCGAAGCCGCCGGACGCGCCGTCGCCGCGCAGGCCGGCTGGCTGATCAAGAAGACCGTCCTCGAACTGGGCGGGTCAGATCCGTTCATCGTTCTTCCCTCCGCAGATCTGGACACCGCGATCTCCACCGCGGTCAAGGCCCGTTGCGTCAACAACGGCCAGAGCTGCATCGCCGCCAAGCGTTTCATCGTGCATGAGAGCATCTATCCCGAGTTCGAACAGCGCTTCGTGGCCGGCATGAAGGCGCTCACCGTCGGCAATCCCATGCTGGAGACCACCGACATTGGCCCGCTGGCCACCCAACAGGTCGTCGAGGAGCTTCTGGAACAAGTCACACGGGCCCGCGAGTCCGGCGGCCGCGTGCTCACGGGCGGCTCGCGCGCCAACGTGGAAGATGGCCGGTTTGGGAACTACTTTCAACCCACCGTGATCGCCGGCATCATGCGCCATGCCCCCATCACGCAGGAGGAGGTCTTCGGACCGGTCGCCATGCTGTTTCGAGTCGGCTCCCTAGACGAAGCGATCGCGCTGGCCAACGACACGCCCTTCGGTCTGGCCGCCAGTGTCTGGACCAACGACTCGGAGGAACAGAGGCGCCTCTCCATTCAACTCCAGTGTGGAGCAGTCTTCTTCAATAGCGCCGTGGCCAGCGATCCCCGTCTTCCCTTTGGAGGAGTCAAGCGGTCTGGATACGGTCGTGAGCTTGCCGCCGAGGGCATGCGCGAGTTTTTGAACGCCAAGACCGTGTTAGTCGCCGCACCGGCCTCAGATGGCCAAACCTCGCTAAACGCACCTTCCAGAGCAGAAGCTGACTCGGCCAAGCCCAGCGAATTCCAGCAGATCGCCGACCAGATTCGCAAGTTCGAGCCGCGCCTGGAGCAGCGCAAGGACGCTGCTCCAGTACCAGAGCCATCTTCGCCGGCAAATTCCGGTCTCGAGGAGACGCCGGACAGGAGTACCCCGCCCAGCCGCGGCTCCATCCTCGGATTGCGCTGAGATATGTCCGTAAAGCCCAGGATCGATTCTCCGGCGCGGCTCCCCGGGGCCGCGCTCGAAGACGAACTCCCTTCGGGCCCCAGCGTCTCGCCCTTCGATATCCGTTCGATATCCGTTAGAAGAAGAAGTTCGTCTGCAGCGTGATCCGCCGCAGAGCGCTCGCCGTGGTATACGCGCCGCCGTCAATCTGGATCGACTTCCCAAAATCCGAGGAGGAGAGCACACCGACCGGCGGGGCCAGATCTTCATTGTCGAACAGATCCTGCACTTGCAGGCCAAAGGCTATGTTGTAACGCCGCCCGGAGGGAGCGGCCATGCCCGGTCCGCCGCCAAGATGATGACCATGATGGCCGTGGTCGCCAAATGGACCTTCCCCGTTGTCAACACTTCCGGGCTGCAACCTTGGACCAAAGCCGAAGGTCTTGGTCAGGCGGACATTAAACGTGAACTCCGAGGGTCCTGAGCAAGGATTGATGGGAGCCAACGGTGCGCCGGGAACAACTCCCTCCTGCGCGAATGTACCGCAGCCAGGAATCGACTTGATGGTGGTCCCGTTGGGCGCAACTCCGGTCACCAGGTCCGGACGATAGTTGAAGAAGGTATCGTTGAGATTGTCGAAGCCAGTGGTGATGTTGTACGGCTGACCGGTTTGAAAGATCATGAACGGACTGAACTCGAAGGCTAGAGGGAGTTCGATCGAGCCGGCCATGAAAAGACGGTCGCGTACATCGAAGGTGGTTCGCCCATAGTCAGCATGGATATCGCCGGGTACGGAGATGTCTTGTCCTCCTCCAGAGGTATCGCCCTTGGCGAAGTTCACCGCATCGTACCCAAACATCGTGATGCCCATGGGCATCTGCAAGTGGCCATGGAAGATCAACTCATTCTGGTGGAATGCCCCTTCGGTGAAAAACTGATAGTTGGCCGTGCTCAGGCTGGGGTCCGCAAAGTTGTACCCTATATTCTGAGTCGCAAGCTGATGCAGTCCCAGCGCGTGCAGGTAGTTGATCGAAACGGTGCCATAGCGCCCCACCTGCTGGTCCACCCCCGCGCTCGCCTCCACAATGTAGGACGAGCGTAGATTCGGAGCTGCGGAGTAGACGGTCTGCGCTGTCGTGGTAGCGCCGCAAGCCGCAATAAAATCGGTCGCGGAGGGATTGCACGCGGTGGAAGGGCTATTCTCCGTGTACACCGTTTCGTTCTTGCCGTTCTCCTGCTCCAGAATCAGGATGCTGGGCTGTTTGAACCGGGTGTAGAAGTAACCGAATCCGACCCTTACGACAGTCTTCGGAGCGCCATGCTTGGCAAACAGGCCATAGTCCGCCTCCAGTCGCGGCGCAATGTCATGGTGATCGGAGAGGTGGTTCTGCGTCTCGTAACGGAATCCATAAGTAACGGTCAGATTCTTTTGCGGAGTCCACTGATTTTCCAGGAACATTCCCAGATCGGCATACCAGTCCCCGATCTTGTGATTGTTGATGGTGGTAAAGGTAAACAGACTGGGCTGTCCCGCAAGATAGTCGGCAAAGTCCGCATAGGTAAACGATCCGTTGGTGTTGTTCTCCGTATTCTCCGCCTCGCGCTCAGCTCGCAAACGCCCGCCGAAACGGATAAAGTTGTGCCCGCGCTGATAGGAGTTATAGCTCTGAAACTCAAAGTAGTCCTGGTGGTCGCTCAGGCTTTGCGCGCCGTAGCCTCCGGAGGTGAACAGGCCCTCTACGTTGATCGTAGGAAGCGTGCTGACGGGCGTCGTCGAGATGTGCTGACGCTGATACTCGAACCGCGTCTGGCTGACGACATGAGGATTCCACACTTCGGTATCGCTCAACTGCAGAACGTTGAACAAGGTGTTGGTGTTATAGCCGGTTTGCGGCAGGTCAAGGCTGCCGATGCCGTCGTTGCTGGCCGTGTTCCTTATGTATTGGTAACGCGCCGTCAAGACATTATTGTTGCCCAGGGAAAAATCCACCCTTGGGTTAATGTCCATGCGCGTCTGGGGAAAGTAAGTTGAGATCTGATACCCGGTCTGGACGCAGGTTGTATCCCCCGGCTGACAGAGCGTGGTTGAACCCGGCGCGGGAGCGGCAATCTGCGCGTTGGTATACTCATCCTGCTGAATCTGCCGGTAGGTTGCACCAAAGTTGTAGGATGACTTTTGGGTGATCGGGCCGGTGAGATTTCCAAACGAAAAGATCGTGTGATAGGGCGGCTGGTATCCCGGCTCCAATGGGTCCAGCGTGTCAAACTGAGAGGCTTGCCCGTCCACCTGGACGTTGCCGTGGAGCTGTTGCGTTCCCGGTTTGGTGAGGATCTCGATGCGTCCGTACCCCAGCTGGTCATACTCTACCGAGTAGGGGTCGCGATTCACGAAGATCTCCAGAATCGACGATTTGGGCGGCAACTGCCCACCGGTGAATCCATCCACATAGATCTGGCCGCCGTTGGGCCCGGCCGAAGGCCCGGCCAGCGCCATCAACTCGCTCTGCAACTCATTGGGATCGTCAGATAGAGAGTTTAGCGCATTGCCTGTGATCGCGAGGGCGCTCTGATTCGACTCCGGACTAACGCTCAATTGCATCCCGTTATCGGCATGCACGTTCACCACCTGCGACTGCACCCCAACTTGCAGCTTGGCGTTGAGCGTCGTGCTTCCAGCCGAGACATTGACGGCAGCGACCGAGTAAGGAGCAAAGCCCGGCATCGAAACCTGAACCGCATAGGTTCCCGGCCTGACTGCCATTTGATAGGTTCCATCGGAACCGGACCTCACCGATATCGCCGGTCCGTGTGCCGGCTGGAGAGTGACAGTCGCCCCCGGGATCAGAGCTCCGTCAGGATCGGTCACCACGCCATGGACCTTGGCCCCAGCCGAGGCGGATGGCTTCTGTACCATGGTTTGGGAGTGGGCCTGGGCCGGCGTCAGCCCCACTCGCCAGCAGAAAGCCAATCCCAACGAACACGTCAACACGAAAGCCGAGATCCTCTCAAACTTCATCCTTCTCCGTCATCCTTTCCTACGTACTCTCATCGAAAGATCTAAACCGATCGGGGATCAAAACCCCTCGGGCGCATCAGAGACCCTCTTCGCCAACCACGCGACCCATGCAACCCGCGAGGTTGCCCATCCCCCAGAGTGATGTTCTTTGCTCTGCCGTTAGCTCCAAGAACAATCGGGGCGGTTGGTTCCATCCAATTAGGTACCCCGTTATTGCTGCGACCCCTCTTCGCCGCCACCTTCGTCCTCAGGGCTGCCGCCCAGGCTCCAGGGCGAGAGCGTCATTGCTTGGCCCTTCGGAGAGGCTCTGAGAATCGGCTCTACACCCGTCAGAAGGGTCACGGCCTGCGCCGCCGGCTGACCTGGCCCCGGCATAGTGGCCACGATCATCACTGCATCACCCTCCTTGAGCCCGGCGAGCGTCTCCGTTGGCAGCCGCGAGAGCATACGGGACAGGCTCATCCTGGCGCTGGCCTGATCTCCAGGCCCATTGGGAGGGGGAGACCCTCCGCGCCACTGTGCTCCCTGGGCTCCTTGGGCTCCCTGGGCCGGACGCCCACCTCCGTGGCCTGCGCCGCGCATCTGCGCGGCGAGTTGCATAGCCACCATCGTGGGAAGGCTACGCAGGTCGCTGGCTGGGGTCACCGCAACCGTAACCATCTTCTTGGTGGCCAGATCCTTAAGCGAAATCGTCCCCGCCTGTTGATCGACCGACGCGATCAATCCCGAGTAGTTTCCGAACCTTCCCGTCACCAGCGCATCGGCCGTAATCGTGCTTCCGTCAGCCGACTTTGCACCCCTCACCAGGAGCTGATCGCCCTTTTGAATCTCTCCGATGGTGCTGGGCCGTGCGTCGCCAAACCGCACCGAACCGGGCGCGTAGCGGCGGATCACCGTCTTCGGCAAGACCAGCACCGTCACCGCCTTCATCCCGCTGGTAATCATGATCTTTCCCGCAGCCGCATCCACTGACTTTACGATGCCACCTCCGCCTCTCCGCCACGCCTCTGCCTCCGCCTGCTGCATTGCAGCGATGGCCTGCGCCTTCATCAGGATCACGCGCAGCGCTGTGATTCCCTGGGTCCCCGCTGTGCCAGAGACCAGCGTGCGATCCCCCGCCGCGACATCCCCCAGCGACCCCTGGGTGGCCGAGCTAAGGTCTTTGCTGCCCGGCGCCACCACCAGAACCTTGGCCGAGGCCGGCACTGCAACGCTCACCTCCTGCCCAGACGTCGTGGTGAGCGTGAACCCGGACGCGCTCGTCGCTTCCACCGTTCCCACCATCTGCTGAACCGCCGGCGCTGCGCCCTGCGCCGCAGCCTGACGCGCACCAGCCAACCCGAAGCAGAGCCACACGATCAGGGGCAAGCCAACGGCCCGATCGCATCTCTTCCATTCTCGAATGCACTCTCTGACTACTTTCATCCTTCGCATGGTTCTTCTTTCCTTTGTCCCGCTGTGGCGGCTGCAGATCAGCCATCCCCCTCAACCCCTCGCAACCCATGGCAGAGGAAGACTCGGAGCAGAGGAGCCTGGTCGTTCCTCCAGTGCAGCCGAACAATGACAGAAGCCCCATCGTCCAGGACTGTAACCTTTGGATGCCTCGAGGAAATCTTGATGCGTTGAGCGGAGCCGCGCTCTCTTGCCTTTGGCGCTTTGTTGGCAGAGAACGAACCGGGCTACAGGTGCCTTGGCGTAACCATCTGACTTTTCTCTACCTGCACTTTCTTGGAGACGGAATAGACTCCATAAAAGTTTCTTCAGGGAAGTCTTGATCTCACATGGAGATTCAAGCCTCGCAACCCGCCCGTCCCCGTCCCTCCACCTTTCTTTAAGGAGGTTCTGCGGTAGCTCCCTATTCCAGATCATCGGAGCCAAAAGATGCCGGCCGGATCACCCGGTCGGAGACATGCATCTTTATTTGAGCAGAATGCCAAGCTCGGCGCGATTCCTCATGGAAGAACCGAATCATCTGAAACCGGCAGATCCAGGTGAGATGCGTACTTTGCCGACCCGTAGATGGAGACCGTCTCCGACTGATAGGCCGAGGCCGGCGCGGTCATGATGTTTTCCACATAGGTCTGCGGATTCCGGTCATAGAGCGGAAACCAGCTCGACTGCACCTCAACCATCATCCGATGCCCCTTCAAAAAGGTATGGTCCACGCCGTGCAAACTCCACCGATACTCCACGATCTGTCCGGGCTTTACCGGTTCCGGATGGCTAAAACTGTGACGATAGCGGCCGCGCAGAATCTCTTCAGCCACCATCAACTCATATCCACCCTTGGCGCCGGGAGCCGCGGACGCCTTGCCCATCTCCGGAGAACTCACTCCAGCCGCGTTGACCGGATAGACATCGATCAGCTTCACAATCCAGTCCGCATCCGTTCCCGTGGTAGCCGCGTACAGATCAGCCACCACATCGCCCGTCACCGTCACATCATTGCGCAACACCGGCGTCTCAAAGTTGGCCAGATCCTGGCGTGAGCTCACAAACCGCTGGTCCTCCGCCAGCCAGGTCCTCCACGTGGACCCCTGCCCATAGGTCGACTGAATGGGCCGGTTTCGATAAGGGACCGGGTGAGCCGGATCAGCCACATACGTTGCGGCCTTCACATCCTCGGCTCCTTTGGGCGCTGTAAAGCTCAGGGTACTCTCCGGCGCCAGATAAGCACGCGCAGGGTGGTACCCGGCTTGCGGGGGCCAGATGGCATAGCAATGCCACTGATTCTCGCCGGTGCGGAAGCTGGCCGTATCCTGCAGATTGAAGCCTGCCCGGCCCTTCAGATAAAACTCAAAGAAGGGAGCTTCAAAGTGCGCGCGGTAATAAGCGCCTGTGTCCTGCCCGGCAAATTGAATGGTCCCAAACCTTCCGCCCAGCTTGTTGCCCGGGCCAAGCGCCCATCCTCCATGGTTCCACGGTCCCAGCACCAGGAAGACGCGATGCAACGGTTGGCCGGGAGCCTCATGAGCGCGCAGCGCCGCGTACTCGGCTTGGGTTCCCCACATATCCTCCTGATCCCAGTATCCGCCCACTTCCAGCGTGGGGACCTCCGGCCGCAAAAGGTGCGGCTGCACGGCCATCGCCTGCCAGAAAGGGGTGTAGGTCGGTTGGGAAAGAAACATCTCCGCAGTTGGCAGGCGACTCATCCCCGCCGCCTGAGCGGCTCCGGCAAAGTTTACGTGATCCAGAAAGAAGCGGTACTGATCTTCATTCGAGCTGACCACGCCATCGGTCTTCTGCGCCTCCATCTCCTGGACATAATCAAACCCATAGGACTCCCGAAAGGCCCCGTTGTGGAAGAAATCATCTCCCATCCACACATCGGTCATAGGCGCCTGCGGACTCACGGCCTTCACCGCCGGGTTCGCGTCCAGGCCGGCCATCATGGCCAGAAAGCCGGGATAGCTGATTCCCATCACCCCCACCTTGCCATTGTTATTGGGCACATGGCGGAGCAGCCAGTTGATAGTGTCATTGCTATCGGTGGTCTCATCCACATCGCGTACCGTGTCGTGCGCTACGATCGGCCGGTTCATGACGAACTGTCCTCCCGACGCGTAGCGGCCTCGAATATCCTGGAAAACAAAGATGTAGCCGCTGCCCGCCAACTCCGGCTTCATCATCTCCAACATTGTGCTGCTCATACCCTTCACTCCGTAAGGCGTGCGCTCCATCAAAAACGGCAGTGGCGGCCCGCTCCCTTCGCTACCCAGAGGGCGCAACACCACGGTATGCAGC
>JAJYZE010000089.1 GCA_021800195.1 Acidobacteriota bacterium | reverse complement strand
AACGAGCGCGATGGGATCTTGTTCAAGATCAGCAATGATCCGCGCATTACTCGGGTCGGAGGGTGGTTACGAAAGTACTCGTTGGATGAGCTGCCACAGTTTTTCAACGTATTGATTGGAGACATGAGTCTTGTCGGTCCCCGGCCGCCGCTGGCCGCAGAGGTCGAAAAGTACGATCTTCGGCATCTGCGCCGGCTGGATGTTCTGCCTGGGATCACGGGTTTATGGCAGGTAGAGGCGCGTCAGGATCCGTCTTTTGATAGCTATATCTCGCTGGATACGGCCTATGTGGAGAATTGGAATCTGGTGCTGGATCTGCGTATCCTGGCCCGTACCGTGGGTGCAGTGCTGAGCGGAACAGGCTCTTGATTTTTTGCTGATTTTCTTCAATGAGGATGCGCGCGGCAGGTCGAGACGTCCTGCGGCTCGAAGCCATTTGGAAACAGCAAGCATTTTTGCAAGCGGACTTTTGCGCGCCCAAACAGGCGGTTGACGCCTCTCGGCATCACCTCTCCAATAAGATGCCTTCTTTCCAACTGCGGGTCGGTTGCCACCGTCGGGGCGCCACCCGGGAAGATCTTCAAGAATCATTGCTGCGCGGCAGAGATCGTTGCTGTGCGGTCAGTGCTGCGGGTTCTGATCTTGAAGGCTATCGAATGACGCTGTCCCTTACAGCCGGGCGGCTCTGAGCGAGCAGCAGATTCCCTCAAACCTCGAACCGCTCTCTCCTGTTTCTGAAAACGGAGACCGCAAAACTGCTCTAGACTGGAAGAGTGCGGATCGCGCTGGCGCAGATCAATCCAACAGTCGGGGACTTCTCAGGAAATCTGAAGAAGATCACGCAGTTCATCGAACGGGCGGCGACATCTGGAGCTGCGCTGGTGGTCTTTCCAGAACTGGCTACCTGCGGCTATCCTCCGGCGGATCTCTTGGAAAAGGAGAGCTTTGTTGTGCGCGCCGAGGAGACTCTGGCGGAGCTGGCAGCGTTGACCCGGGCGTCGAGTCCCAGCTCCGGCAGGCCGGCGGTGCTCTGTGGTTCGCCCATGCGCTGCGAGAGCGTCTCCGGCAAACGCGCTCGGAATGCGGCCGTGCTGCTGGAGGACGGTGAGATCAAATTTGTGCAGCAGAAGATGCTGCTTCCGTTTTATGACGTCTTCGATGAGCAGCGTTATTTTGAGCCGGCCGAAAAGCAGATGCTGGCGGTGGTGAAGGGACAGGCCGTGGCGATTGCAGTCTGTGAGGACGCCTGGAACGACAAGCTGTTCTGGCCGAGACAGATGTATCCGGTCGATCCAATCGAAGAGCTGATGCGGCAGTGGGCTGCGCTGCCCCAAATGCTCAGCGGGCATAGGTTAATCGTAAACATCTCGGCCTCGCCGTTCTGGAAGGGAAAGCGGGAGCTGCGGCAGAAGATGATAGGAGCTCTGGCCAACAGACATCGAGCCACCTTGGTGATGGTGAACCAGGTGGGCGCCAACGATAGCCTGATCTTCGATGGCGCGTCCTTTGCCGCCGGGCCTGACGGGCTGGTTTTTGCAGAGGCGCGCAGCTTTGAAGAGGATCTGTTGCTGATTGAGACCGAGGGCGAAGTCGCTGCCTGGAGGAGCGCTCCGGGCATAGATGAAGAGCCGCCGTTGCAGTTGGTGGCAGGGCCGCCGCAGGCCTCCGGTGAAGATCCGCACCACCTTGAGCGGCTATGGCGGGCTTTGGTATTGGGAACCAGGGATTATCTTCACAAGTGCGGGTTCCGCAAGGCGATTGTCGGGTTGAGCGGCGGAATCGATTCGGCTTTGGTGGCGGCAATCGCGGTTGCGGCGCTGGGCGCCGAAAACGTGCTGGGGGTGGGTATGCCGAGTGAATTCTCCTCTGCGGGCTCCATCCAGGACGCCGAAATGTTGGCCAGGAATCTGGGGATCGGTTTCAGAGTGATCCCCATCCATCGCACATACGAGCAGCTTCTGGCAGCCCTGCAGCCGGTCTATCGAATGGCCGGGGCAGCGGCCGGCTTCGGCTTGGCGGAAGAGAACTTGCAGCCGAGGATCCGGGGGAGTCTGTTGATGGCGCTCTCCAACAAAACCGGTGCTCTGGTGCTGACGACCGGGAACAAAAGTGAGATGGCCTGCGGGTACTGCACGTTGTATGGAGATATGGTGGGCGCGCTGGCCGTGATTGGAGATCTATACAAAACCGAGGTGTATGAGCTTAGCCGGTGGTTGAATCGCGAGCGCGAAGTAATTCCGACAGATACACTGACCAAGCCTCCTTCCGCGGAGCTTCGGCCGGGGCAGAAGGATACTGATTCCTTACCGCCCTATGATCTGCTCGATCCGATTCTGAAGGCGTACATTGAGGATTATAGATCCGCAGAGGAGATCGCCCGGAGCGAGGCCGTAGATCTGGAGCAGGTGCGCAGGGTAATTCGCCTGGTGGAGATGAGTGAGTACAAACGGCAACAGGCAGCGCCTGTGTTGAAAGTTTCCAAGAAGTCGTTTGGCATGGGAAGAAGGTTCCCGATTGCCGCCAGGCGGGAAGTTTGATGAAGTTGAAGAGACGGCTATGGGTTGGATGGTTTCAGGAGATGGCGACTACTGTGAAGAAAAGTTGGAGGATGGACAAGGTGCAACGCATGAAGAAAATGGCATGGATCCTGGGATGGACGATGTTCGCAACAGGAGCTTTGGGTTGGGGGCAGAAGCCCGCTGCGCCGGCAACTTCGGGTTGGGCGCAGACGCCCGCCGCCCCGGAGATGTCACCAGCCACAGCCCAGGCGCAGCAAGCGAATGAACCGCAGGCTCCGGCTCCGAATGCGGTGCCAACGAACCCGTTTCCCCCTGTGAATTTAAAGAACTTCACTGCCAGTTCTCCGACAGTTGCCGAGGTGAATGCCTTTCTGAAGGCGGTGTGGGGCTATGATCCGGATGTGAGCTGGAGCGTGGCCGCCATCTTGAAGACCAGTGCGCCAGGCGTAGCGCGGGTTGTGGTCTTTACAGCCAACAAGAACCAACCCGGAAAGATAGGGCGCAATGAGTTTTTCATCACGCCCGACGGGCAACATGCCATCTCCGGAGGAGTGATCAACTTTGGCGCGCATCCCTATGCTGAGCGTCAGGCGCTCCTCCAGCAGCAGGCCAAAGGTCCGGCTGAGGGCGCGGCCAGCAACGGAGTTTTGCTCGTGGAGTTTTCTGATCTCTTAAATACTCGGGCAAAGGCGTTGCAGGAGCAAGTGGACAAGTTGATGGCGAGTATCCCACAGGCCCGCCTGGTTTTTGAGAACCTTCCCGCGGATGGAAGTCCTTATGCGATGAGAGCCGCCGAGGATGGGGTCTGCGTGCGCAAAGCCAAGGGTGACGCGGCCTTCTTTGTCTATGCTCATGGCGTGTTCAGCCGCCAGAGCCAACTCACTGTTGAGACATTGGCAAAGAGTCTGGATGCTGCCATCTCAGAGGCGGGCGCCGATCCGAAGACCGTGAACGCGTGCGCGGTTCTGCCCGAGACCAAGGCGGATGTGGAGGCTTCGATTGCCTTGGCGAGCGCAGCTGGAATTGATGCGGCACCGGTGCTGGTGGTGGATGGGCGCATCCTTCCTGCAATGGAGATCCCTGACGACACGCTGAAACGCATCATCGCTTACGAGGCTGCCCAAAACGGAGTCACCGTGCATGTGCAACCGACATTATCCAATCTAAAGTAGAAGGAAGCATCTGCAGGGCAGGAAAGCGGAGCCGAGCTTCGGACATGCTCTGCCTCCATGGACGCCGGCCGACGGAGTGCAGAACGTCTCCGCCTTTGAGATCGCACCGGCAGGCAGGAGACTCTTCGCGGAGGATTCCGTACCGCTCCAGGTAACAACATTGGGTTGCGCATCTTGGAGATGAAAGCATCATTGAGATGAAAGCATCATTCGGGAGGGGCATTGCAGACAAGGTCCTTGACATCCTTGATGGCTGTAATGGGCGTGCAGGTTCTGGCTGCGGTTCCGGTGATCTCTATGCGACGCTCGGAGCTCTGGCTGCGGCGTGCCTTGCCCTATGTCATTAGTGTGGCTGTGGGCGTTTTGCTGGCTACCGGCACCTTACACCTCATTCCAGAAGCGGTGGTCGCGTTAGGCAATCGCAGCGCTTTATGGCTGGTTCTGTTGCTGACGATGTTTGGTCTCTATGGTTTTGAGCGTAGTTTTCAGGTCCTTTCCGGAGTTACCGCGGAACCGGCGACGGACGCTGAGGAAGCTCATGAGCGTGGATTGCATGTTCATGTTCACCATCCCTCCAAGCCGGCGACGCTGCTGCTGGGAAGTTTTACTCATAGTTTGGTGGATGGCGCCGGCGTCGCCGCAGCTTTCACCATCAGCTCTTCGGTGGGCTGGGTAACAGCATTGGCGGTAGGTTTGCACGAGGTACCGCACCGGATGGGAGACATGGCGCTGTTGGTGCATATGGGCATCGATCGAACCCGGGCCGCAACTTTGGCGATTCTGGTGGCGGGGTCCAGTCTTTTGGGCTGGGTGTTGGTTGCACTGCTGGGAGAGTATGGATCGCGGCAAGCAGCGTGGCTCCTACCGGTCAGCGCCGGCAGTTTCCTTTATATCTCCATGGTGGATTTGCTGCCGGAGCTGCATCATGAACGTCGACCCAGGGCCGTATTGGGACAGATCCTGGGATTGGCTGCGGGCATCGGGCTGGCTTTGGTGTTGACGCGCATCCCGGGAGCTTGATGGAAACTCCCGGTGCGACACCGAGCCCAGTCCCCACGGGGCATTGGGGTCAGGCGTGATAGGGTCAAGAGAAGCAACGGGCCGGCAGACGATAGGTCGCAATCGAGACCAGAATTGGTGAGAAAGTGGGAAAATCGTCAGTGAGGGACTCTATTCTGTTGTAAATCGATGGTCAAGGGCAAGGATCTGATAGGGAGACGATGAGAATCGGTGTGGATGTAGGAGGAACGAAGATCGAAGCGATCGCCTTGGATGCGTCGGGAGTGGAGCTGCAGCGGATTCGCAGACCGACTCCCAAGGGAGATTACCTGGGAACTGTAGCTGCCATCGCCGGCCTGGTGAGGGAGTTGGAGTCCGTGGCGGGAAAGATGGGAACCGTCGGTGTGGGCATTCCTGGGACAATCGTACGCGCAACTGGACTGGTGAAGAATGCCAACTCGACCTGGCTAAACGGCCAGCCACTGCAGCAAGATCTTTCTAAGGAGTTGGAGAGAGAGGTGCGTTGCGCCAATGACGCGAACTGTTTCGCCATCAGCGAGGCGACGGACGGTGCAGGCCGGGGGTATGGAGTCGTCTTCGGAGTGATCATCGGCACCGGTTGCGGAGGAGGAGTGTCGATCTCCGGGCGGATCCACGCCGGGCCCAACGGACTGGCAGGCGAGTGGGGCCACACGCCGCTGCCCTGGGCCACTGCGGCGGAGTTGCCGGGAGCGCTGTGCTACTGCGGACGGCATGGCTGCCTGGAGACCTGGATCTCAGGCACCGGGTTGGAGCGGGACTTCGCCCGGGAGACCAGCCGGAAGCTGCGCGGACCGGAGATCGTCGCGGCAGCGGAGGCGGGTGAGTGTGAGGCTCGTCAGGCGTTGGACCGGCTGATTGAGCGCATGGCGCGAGGTCTGTCCACAATCGTCAATGTGCTGGATCCGGATGCGATTGTGATCGGTGGGGGGCTGTCGAATTTGCAGAGGCTCTATGATGGGGAACTGACGCTTCGCCTGCGTGACTATGGATTTGGCGGAGGCGTCCAGACCCCGATTCTTCGTAATCAACATGGAGACTCCAGCGGTGTCCGTGGAGCGGCATGGCTGTGGCCCCCGCAGGCACCAGGCTCAGAGCCTCTTGACGGACGGCGCTAAAGGCCCAGAGCATCCGGCCACTGGAATGCATGGTCCACGGTGAGCTCTGGTTGGGCATCAGCCAGCGCCGCGGGGGCCAGGCCAAAGGTGCAGCCCAGAAAGCGAGCGCCGCAACGTTGCGCCGTGAGGAAATCGATATCGGAGTCGCCGATCATGAAGGTTTCCTCCGCTGAGAGCGGGTCTCCGTTGAGATCGCCGGCTTCGGCAATCAGCGCGAGCAACCCTTCCGGATCCGGCTTTTTGGTGTCAAAGGAGTTGCCGCCGTAGTTCTGGAAGAAGAAGCGCTCCAGCCCCAGAGCACTGCATATCTCTCGAGAAGGATTCACCGGCTTGTTGGTGAGAACGGCCATGAGAAGATCGGGATGGCGACTGCGGATCTGCGTCAGAGACTCCAACACTCCCGGATAGCAGTGGGTATTGTCCAATTTGTGGTCTCGATAGTAGCTGAGGAAGAAGTCGAAGGTGCGGCGAAAGAGATCGTCGTATTCGGTCGGATGACGGGAGTCAAGATTGTGCGGATCGCCCAGCGCGCGGCGAACCAGCATGGCAGCGCCCTCGCCAATGTAACTGGCGATGAGCGAGTTGGGTAGAACTGGCTTCCCGACGTGTTGCAGGGCGGCATTGACAGAGTTACACAGGTCAGGCGAGGAGTTGATGAGCGTGCCGTCGAGATCAAAGACCAGCAGACGGGGAGGAACAGTGGACATAGAGTCAAGTGTAGCGCCCGCTGATGTCCAGAGCCCGGCTTACTGCAACACTGGAGATCTTGCCGATGGAAGAAACCGAGTCGGCTTGAGGTGCGCCGGCCCGTTTCACAGCGAGGCATTGGATGAAGCACAGTGAGACTTCGGCTTGCCGATTCCAATCATCGGGTTGCCCGAATCGCCGGACGGCATGGTGAGGATGTAGAACTTGGTGGGTGAGACAAAGTAGATCACGCAGTTGGTCTGGTCGCTCGAATTGGTGGCGGTTGCGCGGCCGCTATAGCATTTTCAGTGTTGATGCGTGTCCCGAAGAGGGCTTACGGTGGCGTTTTCATTGGGGAAAATGCCCAAAGAAGTCGAGGCATTGGGTACACCTGCACTGAAACTGCTTTAGGGCTCAACGTGAGAGAACCGGAGATCGAGTTTCCAAGGGAGAAATCACCGCCGGACGAACGCGGGATTGAAGTACTGAGTGCCACATTGTGAATTTCGGCTAACCAGATCCTTTGCAAGTCGAAGGAGCCATTGGCGAGTGAGAGTCCGGCTGGGGTTGTCCAGCCGAGGGACTTACTGGATCGTTCGTTGAACGCCGTTCCGACAAAGGATGATCCACAGCGCTTGATCGGCGGCGTTGGCCAGTTGCATGCTCGACACCGTGTGCAAACCCGGTCTTGTGCGGACCCTGTGCCCCAAGAACCTTCCTCTCTGAAGGGGTGGAATTTGGGGCTATCGGCCGGTGAGGGTGGAGCTGAGCTGCAGCTGGACGAGTTCGGGGCGCTGGACGGTGCGTGGCCCCAAAACTGCGGTCTGCGGCAGCGGACCACGAACCATCGCTACCTCGTCGCAGGCGTAGAGACGCGGGCAGGTCTGGCAGTCTTTGTAGATCTTGTCCGGCAGAGCGTCCCGATCCGCGATACGGAAGCCATAGTGCTCAAAGAAGGCCGGAATCCGGGTGAAAAGACAGACCGAGACGACGGCGTGTTCCTCGGCCTCCCCTACCAAAGCATTCAGGAGCCTGCCCCCGGCGCCTTGGCCTCTTGCCTCCGGTTTCATCACGATGGAGCGCACCTCGGCCAGATGCGGGCCGTAGAGATGCAGAGCGCCGCAACCAAGGAACTCGCCCTCTTCGGTCTCGGCGACTGTAAAGTCCCGAACGTTCTCGCAGATCTCAGCGTAGCTGCGGCGCAGCAGCGTTCCATCGCCGGAGAGAGAGCTCACCAGGTCGAAGATGTGGCGAGCGTCCTGCAGACGCGCCTTGTGGATACGAACCTCAGCCATGGGCCGCCTCCGGGTCCGGGATATGAGACTCCCGGGCACGCTCTGCCCAGCGCCGGCGCGCGGCCGCGAGCGCCTGGCGGACGCGATGGGTTGCGGTTCCTCCCAGCACGTCGTGGCAATCAATCGTAGCTTGCAGAGAAATTGCATCGGCAAAATCCGGGCCGAACTCCGGGCTGAACTGCTGTAGCTGCTGGAGCGAGAGGGCGTTGAGTTCCACGCCGCAATCCAGGGCGAAGCGGACTGCGTTACCGATGATCTCGTGCGCCTTGCGGAAGGGAACTCCCTTGTAGGTGAGATAGGTGGCTGCGGCCATGGCATTTAGATAACCGGACTGGGCGGCCAGGCTCATCTTTTCCAGCCGGAAACGGAGAGCCGAGGTAAAGGCCGGCAACACGGAGAGGATGCCGCTGATGGTGTCGGCGGCGTCAAAGACCGGCTCCTGACCCTCCTGCAGGTCCTTGTTGTAGGCCAGGGGAAGGCCTTTGACGAGCGTGGTGAGCGTGGTGACAGCCCCGGCGAGACGCGCGCACTTGCCGCGGAGCAGTTCGGTCAGGTCGGGGTTCTTCTTCTGCGGCATAGCGCTGGAGCCGGTGGAGAAGCGCTCGGGAAGATCCAGGAAGCCGAACTCAGTGGTGGAGTACAACGTGAGTTCCTCGGCAAAGCGTGAGATGTGCACTCCCAGGATGGAGAGAGATTGCGTGAACTCGATGGCGAAGTCACGGTCGCTGGTGGCGTCCATGCTGTTGGGCGTGGGAGCGTCGAAGCCCAAGGCTGCGGCGGCGATGGAGCGGTCCAGGGCCAGCGTTGCTCCAGCCACGGCGCCCGAGCCAAGCGGGCAAAGATTCATGCGCCTTCTGGCGTCGACGAGCCGGGAGCGGTCGCGCTCCACCATGTTGACGTAGGCCAGCAGCCAATGGGCCACCAGCACCGGCTCGGCGCGTTGCAGATGGGTGTAACTGGGCATGACAGCTTCCCCGGCCGACTCCGCCACAGAGAGCAGAGCATCCATCCACTTATCCAGGCCGCGCAGCGTGGCATCGATGCTGTCGCGAACGAAAAGCCGCATGTCGGTCGCAATCTGCTCGTTGCGGCTGCGCCCGGTGTGCAGCTTGAGCGCCAGGGGGCCGATCTGCTGGAGGAGCTGAAGTTCGACGAAGTGATGAATGTCTTCGGCCTGCGGGGAGGATGCGACCAGGGCAGCGCCAATCTGCGCTGTGCTGGCGGAGTACTCCGGCTCCGGTGAGGAGACGGAGATGCGATGGGACCATGCCTCGTCCTGCGAACCTACGACGGCGAGACCGTGCAGCATGGTCTCCAGCTCCGCGGCAGTGAGTACGCCGGCGGCAGCGATCATACGGGCGTGCGCCGCACTGGCGGCGATCTCCTGAGGCAGCAGCCGCCAGTCGAAGGGGAAGGAGCGCTGCCACTGCTCGAATGTTCTATCCAGAGGCTCGCGAAAGCGTCCGGACCACATCTTGGCGGGTTGGTTGGACATTGGGGAAGAACTTCCTCCGGGGTTAGGGTCCGGCGACGTTGGCGCAGGGTCCAGATGTGGCAAACCACGCATTTTGACTGCGAACAGCGAACCGGAATTACTCTTTGCCGGGATGCTTTCCGTCGCTTCCGCCGCTCAGTTGCGGGATCGGAGAGAGATTGCCTAGAGTGAGCAGTCCGCTTTCGGCGTAGGTGAGCAGTTTGGCGCGCGTGTCCGTGATATCCAGGTTGCGCATGGTGAGCTGGCCAATGCGGTCGCGCGGAGTGAAGGCGGACTCCGTCTTCTCCATGCTCAGCCGTTCGGGAGCGAAGGTCAGGTTGGGCGACTCGGTGTTCAGGATGGAATAGTCGTTGCCGCGGCGTAGTTCAAGCGTGACCTCGCCGGTGACCGGCTTGGCGACCCAGCGTTGCGCAGCCTCGCGCAGCATGATGGCCTGAGGGTCAAACCAGCGGCCTTGATAAAGCAGCCGGCCCAGCTTGCGCCCGTTCTCACGGTATTGTTCGATGGTGTCCTCATTGTGGATGCCTGTGATGAGACGTTCGTAGGCGATGAAGAGCAGAGCAAGGCCCGGAGCCTCATAGACGCCGCG
>JAJYZE010000088.1 GCA_021800195.1 Acidobacteriota bacterium | reverse complement strand
CGCGATACCTCTCGTTCGCTTCGGGAGATTCCGGCGCCTCCGGCATCTCCGGGTCTGCGGCCAGCACTCGGTCGATCTCCTCTTCGATGCCGATCTCCACCTCGTCCGGGAGCTTGTAACCATCGCCGCCGAAGACCTTGATGCCGTTGTCTCTCCACGGATTGTGGCTGGCCGAGATGACCACCCCGGCTTGAAAACCGTGCCGGCGCGCCAGGAAGGCGATCGCCGGGGTGGTGATGATTCCAGCCGACTCGACTCTGGCCCCCGCGTCGCGGAGCCCGGCAGCCAGCATGGCGCTGATCCACGGCCCGCTCTCGCGCGTGTCCATGCCCATCAGAACCCTCACCTGCCCCTCGGAGGGCGCGCCAAAGTGGGCCTCCGTGGCCAACCGGGTGGCAAGAGCAACGCCAACTGCATAGATGGTGCGCCTGTCCAGCGGCGCTTCGCCGGCCACCGCTCGAATTCCGTCTGTTCCGAATAACTTGCGCATGCTCGTCCTTCAAACTTGATTTGCACCCTTGATGTTAGAGCAATCTCGCTGTGGATGGATCCCCAGGATCAGGCGTGAAACTCTGAATCTGTTGAAGGAGCGATCTCTCGCAGCGTGGACCCCACGCGAACCATCCGGCAGACGACGCTCTCTGCCGACCCCGTCTTCCGCAGGGCGCGAGATTTCAGCAAGCCGGAGGCCTTGTTCGCCCAGCCCGGCCTGGCTGCCCTGCAGGTTTCTACTCGCTCGTGTCCACCGTGGCGCGCAGGCGGCCTTGGGCGAGTTGGGCCGTAATCGCAGCTCCAGCGCCGACCTGGCTGGAGCTGCGCAGCAGACCGCCGTCGGAGCCATAGACCAGCGCATAGCCTCGTTCCAGAACACGGTAGGGGCTCAGCGCCTCCAGCCGTGTGGCAGCGCGATCCAAGCGGCTGGCCGCAGTCTGCAAAAGGCTGGCGTGAGCCACACGGAGGCGCTGCTCCTGGGATTGCACGCTATGGCGATTCCTTGCCAGACGGAGCGAAACGTGCTGCCGGCTTATTCTGCTCTCCAGTTGCGTCAGGAGCGCCAGATGGCGGCGAAGGGTCCTCTCCACAGAGACTTGGCTGCGACCGGTAAGATCGTCCAGACGCTGCGCACGCCTCTCCAATCCGGTTCGGGCCTTGCGCAGAATCGCGTCGGCGTTCAGCGCGGAGACGCTCTGCCGCAGGCGCAAAACGTTGTAGTTGCAGGCGCGCATCAGCCGCGTTCTCAAAGGGGCGAGCCGATCGGCCAGCCCATAGTAACCGGCGGTAAGAATCTCCGCAGCGGCGGAAGGCGTTGGAGCGTGATGGTCCGCAGCCGCATCGGCAATGGTGGTGTCTGTGGCATGGCCGATGCCGGTAATCACCGGAAGATACGAACTGGCAATCGCCCGCGCGACGTCCTCGGAGTCGAAACCATGGAGATCCTCCCAGGAGCCTCCACCACGCGCCACCAGAATGATGTCCGCGACACCCGCGGCCGGATGGCCTTCCCGGCCTCTTGGAGAGCTGTTTGCAGCGGGAAGATCCGACGCTTGCATCTCCTTTGAGGCGGAAAGATCGCCGTCCGCCTGGGCTGCCTTCTGCGCGCGCAGGCTGAACCATCGGACGCCCGCTGCCACCTCGGCCGCGCAGTTCGGGCCCTGCACGGAGGCTGGATAGATCAGCAAACGGACCCCGGCATGGCGACGGCGGCAGACCTTGATGATGTCGCGCAGCGCAGCGCCTTGCAGGCTGGTCACCACGCCGATGCAACGCGGAAACGGAGGCAACGGCCGGGCGTTGACGAACAGACCCTCCTTCCGTAAGCGTTCCTTCAAGGCCTGGGTGGCAGCTAGAGCAGCGCCCAACCCGGTCTGCTGCATCGTCTCTGCCACAAGCTGAAGCTGACCGCGCTGCTCGTACACGGACATCGAACCGGAGACGCGCATGGAATCTCCATCCTTGGGGCGGAAGCGCAACAGAGATGCCTGGCGGCGAAAGAGAACGATCGAGAGCTGGGCCTCGGCGTCCTTCAAAGTGAAGTAGCAGTGGCCGCTCGAAGCCGGGCGCCAGTTGGAGATTTCGCCCTCCACCGTGACGCGGTTGTGGGTGCGTTCCACCAGGTTCCGGACATGGCGGACAAGTTCTCCTACGCTGAAGACCTCGGGCGGTACGGCCGTTGGAAACCCATCCTTCTTCTCCGCTTCTGCGGGAGGCCGACCCGGCACATCCGCCTGGATTCGATCGGCGTGGGTTGGATTCTGCGGCGCCGGAAGCGGCTCTGCTGGAAGCATTCCGGCGTGGGCGCTCAATGCCCGCGAACGGGCCGGCTTGGGGGCAACATCATCTTCTCTCGGACTGTCATCTGGATCCACGGATTCAAACAACGAAGGCGGAACACACTTCACAGGTGCCGGCGTGCGCATGCGGGAGCGGCGAAGATCGGCGAAACTGGGGATTTCGTCAGGCATCTACACAAGAGTCTAGCCCGCAGACGGAAGGTGCGAAAGGAGCCCCCGGTTGCTTCCCCTTTGGGAGCCATGGCTCCATGCTTTCCAGGCTCGGCATCATAGCGTCGCTAAAGCAGTTTCAGTGTAGATGTACCCAATGCCTCGATTTCTATGGGCGTTTTCCCCAATGAAAACGCCACTGGAAGCCCTCTTTGGGACACCCATCAACACTGAAAATGCTATCAACTCTTTCGAGGATTCCACCTGCCTCCGGCAGCTCCGCAACATGACAGCCCCTCCATAGCGCAGCTACATGGACGACGAGGCTATTGCGGACGCCTGGCGCCAGGCATCCCGGCGTCTCCATACACTCCACCCGGCTCATTGGTCTCGGCAAGGGAGGGTGCCAGAGGGCTGAGCACGGACCTTCACGCGGTTCGTAGCAGGGACTCGGCCTCACGCAGAAGGATCTCGGGACGACAAGGTTTATTGAGGAGTTTTAGCGGACGGCGGGTTCGGGTCACATGCTGCTCCACTTTGGCGACGTTCCCTGAGTAGGCAGTCAGCATCAGCAGCTTGCACTCCGGCATCTCCTGCTGCACCGTATCAGCCAGTTGCAGACCGCTCGAATCAGGCATGGACACGTCACAGAGCAGAAGCCCTGGATTGAAGCTGCGCGCACGATCCAAGCCCTCAGCAGCCGAGTAAGCCGCTTCGGACTCATACCCGTTAGCCTGAAAGACCAGATTGAGAGTGTCTGCCACCAGGTGGTCATCGTCTACAACCAAAACTCGCTGTTTCATGAGACACCTCGGGCCCAAAATCCGTGACGAATATTCTTTGGCGAAACCATGCGGCAGATACAATCAGAGAAGACCAAACCCCTCAGAGTGAACAGCCGCCTCTGAATGCCATCGCCGATCCACAACTCAAAGATGAAAGCTACCTAGATGCTAGACTCCTCCGCGGCAAAAAAGCTAGGCCAAATCCTGAAATTTCATTGAATTCTCCTTAAATCGCTCTCGGCGGTTTCCGCGGTTCTGCTCCTTGGGAGCGAGCCTCTGCGGGCAATCTCCACAGGCAATCTCTCTTGCGCGACAAGCCGGGGTGGCCAGCCGGGCCCACCGGCTGAAGATGCAACATCAAAAACCGTCAGCTTTGGTCAGCCAGCCGTGCCTGGACTCTGTCCGCGAGCCGCAAGGCCAGCGCCAGCATCATCAACGAGGGCAGTTGCGGACTTCCATCGGGGAACGTCGCTGCGCCGGCAATGGAGAGATTCTCCACCCCATGCACCCGCATCTGCGCATCCACCACGCTGCTGCGGGGATCCTCTCCCATGCAGGCGCCGCCCATGGCGTGGCAGGCATCCTCAAGACCCTCCATCGGCTTATCGTCGGCGAGAACCCCCCTGGCCCACTGCACCCCCTTGAGCCCCATCGCCTGAAACTCCTCCCGAAGATGCGTCGCATAGCGCCGAATCGACCCCAGCTCGTGGCTGGTCACGCGCCAATCCACCACCGCCTGCGGTACTCCAAACGGATCGATCCGGTCTCCGAGCGTGATACGAGAGCGGGATGGCGCATCCTGAGCTACATTGAATTGCAGCGACAAGACTGCTTTGCTGGACAGAAACCGCCGGTTTTGCAGCTTGGCTCCCAGCACCAGCCGGGCCCCGTCCAGCATCGCTTCCGGAATCTTCAGCGCATGCGCCGCAAGCGCCCGGCTGATCTCACCCTGCTGCCACGCGGTCAGGATCTCACGCACCACCCCAACGCCCCTCCCCGGGGGCTCTTCAATCGCAATATGAGCCAGAATCGGGTTCAGATCCAACCTCTTGCGCAACTCCATCGAAGCTTCCAGCTTCACGCTGTGCAGCGTTCCGCCACGCATGTCGCTCCAACCGGCAAAGAAGACCCACGGTCGCAACTCGCCAGCGACCCGCTTCCGCGCCTCTCCGGCCAGCGTGGCTGCCGGCAAGGTCAGATGATCGTGAAAGTTTCGCCCTACCTGATCCTGCGCATTGCCGACACCCGCCTCCGCCACCGAGCGTGAGGCCAGCAAAAGCCGTACCGTCTCGACGGTTCCCGCCGCCAGAACCACCTCCTGAGCCTGAAAGCGAACCAGCGCTCCAGCCGGAGTCTTCACCACCACGGATGCGACTCGGCCCGGGTGATATGCCGGGCTGCTTGCCCCTTCAGCGCGGCGACTCTCCGAACCCAACTGCAACTCCACCACCTGGGCGTGCAGATACACCCGGGCGCGGCTAAGCAACTCCCTTCCCAGCGAGGCCGCCAGGTTTCTGCGCGGATACGCCATCCACTTGGAGACTCTTGCATCCACCCCGCGCAGCTCTGGCAGCATTGACGGCATGGGAGCCCCGATGGTCGCAAAGAAGCCGGCCGCGTCAAACGGAAGCCTTCCCACCTCAAGAAGCCTCTCCGCCTCCTCAACAAAGGGAGCCATCTCTTCAGGCCGCACCGGCCAGGCCGCTCCACCCCCCGTCGCGAGCACCTGGCCTCCCCAGCGCAGGGACGAGCCTCCAAAGACCCGAAACCGCCCCTCGGTCGTGCCCAGATTAGCCTGCCCTCTCAGCTCCGCCGAGGCAAAGATCTCCTGCCCATCCGCCTCCAGACAGCGCCCGCCAGCCTCCAGCACGACGACATCCGCTCCGCCCAGGGCCAGCCTTCGCGCCAGGGCCAGACCAGCGATCCCAGCTCCGATCACGCACACCTGCGCTCGGACAGCCTCTCCGGGAGCCTCCACGGTCGCAAGATCGATCTCCATCCACCCTCTTCCGTGCAGCGGACATGAATCTCTTCTCGAATTGCTCCCGGGTCCGGCTTGGAGGAAGAGTCACCCTTCGAACATGGAGGCGACCCCTCTACCACCGCCTCCGCTCTTACCGCTCCGGCGAGATCCGAATAGGGGTGCCCGGACCGGGAGGTCCATCATCACCCGGCAGGCTCTTCTTGCGCCGCTTCACTGGCGGCGCCGAACTCGGCCCCTTCTGCTTGCGGCCGTTCTTCCGCACGGCTCCGGTCTCGATGACGGCACGCATCCAGTAATCTCCGTTCTCATCCACCTCAACGCCGTGCGTCTCGCGCTCAAAGCCCGGGAAGCGCTTGCCGAACTCCTCCATGGCCAGGATCAGCTTGATCACCGGACTCTCGGCGTTTCCCAGCCGCTCCCCCGGCATCGACATGGGGATTCCCGGTGGGTACGGGACCAGCATCACGGCGGCAATCCGCCCGGCCATCTCGCTAAAACGCACCTTCTCGGTCTCTCCACGCAAGAGCTTTTGATAGGTCTGTGCCGGCGTCAGCACCGGATCAAAGTCCTCGTCGGCGGCCGCATTCACCAGCGCCGGAAGCCTCAGCTGCTTCATCACGGAGTGCATCTCGTCGCTCAGCTCTTTCAGCGTCACATTGCGGTAGCGAGCCGGATATTTCATCACCAACTCCGGCAGCGCCTCTTCCAGCGGCGCCTCGCTGTCGTAAAGCCGTTTGAACTCGAAGAGATTTTCCAGCAGCGCTCCCCACTTGCCTTTGCTGGTGCCCACGGAGAACAGAACCAGGACGGTGTAATCCCCCGTCCGCGCAATCTCCACCCGGCGGCCATCCAGAAACTCGGTGAGAATGGCGGCGGGAATTCCCCAGTCGGCAAAGACGCCCTGGGCGTTCACGCCCGGGGAAAGAATCGTCACCTTGGTGGGGTCCAGCATGCAGTAGTCGTCAGCGATATCCTCATCCTGGTAACCATGCCACTCTTCACCCGGCTTCAGCGTCCAGGCGCTGGAGCGGTTGGTCAGCAGACCATCAGCCGCCTCCTCCAACAGATACGTCTTGCCGTCCAGCGGATCAAAGACGTACTCCGGTTGGTAGAGACGGAAGAACCATCCCTGCTCGGCCTTGCGCAGCCGGTGCGCAATCGACGACATCGCCTTGCGAAAGCTGATGGCGTCCTGCAGCGTCTCGCTCATCAACGTTGGGCCGGCAGGATCATCCATCATCGCCGCAGCCACATCGATGGACGCAATCAAAGGATAGAAGGGCGAGGTGCTGCCGTGCATCATGAACGCTTCATTGAACTGGTCGTAGTCCAGCGGCGCCCGCGGGCTCAGCTTGACATGCACCATGGATGCCATGGAGAAGGCGGCCAGCATCTTGTGCGTGGACTGGGTGGAGAAGATCACCGGACGGTCCGGCATCTCGTCCCGCACGCCCATGGCATAACGTCCTCGATAGATCTCGTGAAACTTCGCATAGGCGTACCACGCCTCATCGAAGTGTATCCGTGGAACGCTCTTGGAGAGCTCCTCTACCACCCGGTCAACGTTGTAGCAGAGCCCATCGTAGGTAGAGTTGGTCACTACGGCGTAGGTCGGCGTCCTGGAGCGCGCCCCGGTGGTGAAGGGGCTGCGGTCGATCAGCGCCTGCACGTTCTCCGGGCTGAAGCGCTTGATGGGTACCAGCCCAATCATCCCGTAGCCATTGCGCGTCGGTTTGAAGTACACCGGCCGGGCCCCGGTAACCGTCAGCGAGTGAGAGATCGACTTGTGACAGTTGGCATCGGCCAGCACCATGTCATCCTGCGCAATCACGCCGTGACCGACAATCTGGTTGGAAGCGGAAGATCCCCCGAGCACATAAAAGGTCCAGTCGGCACCGAAGATGCGCGCCGCGTTGCGTTCACTCTCACCCGGAGGGCCAAGGTGGTCCAGCCACGACCCAAGCGGCGAGGTGGAGATTCCAAGGTCCGAGCGCATGATGTTTTCGCCAAAGAACTTGTGAAACTCCATTCCCACCGGATGCTTGAGATAGGCCACTCCACCCATGTGTCCGGGAGCGTCCCAGGAGTAGGCTCCCTGGTCGGTGTACTTCTTCAGTTCTCGGAAATAGGGCGGCAACAGTTGCTCGTGATAACGCTCCACGGCAAAGTCCACACGGTTGGCGATGAACGCCGGCGTGTCCCCGAAGAGATGAATGTACTCATGGACCTGCTTGACCACCTCCAGAGGCAGCTCGCTCACCAAGGTGCGGTCCGCGATCAGAAAGATTGGGATCTTCTTGTTCCGGCGGCGAACCGCGCGCAGGATCTTCAACGCGGCACGCTCATCGAACTGGTTCTCCCCCTCTAAATCCCAGTCCAGCAGGATCGCGCTGTGCGATGGATCTGAAGTGACCAACGACAAGCCGTCCTCCGGCGTCGAAGTCCTCACCACCTCATAGCCCTCTGCGGCTATGGCCTCCACCAGACGTTCCATCGCCCGGTCCGAGACGGAGTCGGTCCCGCCCACCTCACTCGCAATCAGGAGAACCCAACGACCCTCGTTCATACACCTCGTTCCTGCTCCATGGTACAGGCTCCGGACCGAGGAATCACCCGCTTCCCAGATCACCTTGCAAAATTACAGACAAAAAATGAAGTCTGGCTCGATCAGCCTTTTCATGTGCGCCGGCCGAAACGCCACGGCGCCGTTTCTCTGCAGAAAACGGCGCCGGAGTTGGGTTCAAGATAAAACACCCGCAACTTATCCGCGAACGAGAGTTCGGAGCGGCAAACCAGCCCCACCGAGGCATCCGCCTAGTCTAAATTCACGCCGGGATGCACATTTTGCGGTACGTGAAGCTTGATGCCCTTTTGACTGGTCGTCAGCTTGATGTGAACCAGCGTGTCTGCCTTGAGTTTGGTCGCCGGCAAATCGAACCGCACCAGATAACTGTTCCCCACCGCCTGCTTGAAGTCCTTCAGGTAAGGAGTCAGATCGGGCGGGGTAATGGTTCCGATGTTGTACGATTCGGCTCCCGTGGCCTCGCCAACCTGGGCCAGATAGCTCTGACCGCTCAAACTCCCCCGAGCCCGGTGCGGCCAGTCCTGTCCCCAGTAGATCGAGTACACGGCCACCCCGGCCCGCTCGGCGTCTTCCTGCGCCGTCTGTACATAGGGGCTATCCTGATTCATGATCGAGTAGGAGCCGTTGTACGGGTCAATGCCGTTGGTGATCATCAAGACGAACCTCGGACCCGGCAAATTCGATGGCCATTGCTTCACAAACTGCGACAGAGTGAAGTACGGACTTGCATCCACACCCGCAATCTGGATCGGAATCCGTATCTGCTTCACCACGGCCCGGTGATCCGCGCTGAAGGAATGCATGCCTAGCACAATGCCGTTGCGCATGTACCCCAGCAACACCTGGACGCCCGGCGGTAGGTCCATGATGAACTGCGCCAGGTCGTTGAGTTGATTGTCGAATGAACCCCGCAGCCCGTCATCGATCAGAATGGCCAGTTGCGTGGTCGGCGGGGGAATCGGCGTGACAGAGCGGATGGGGATGACATCGCGCCCCACTTGGAGCTTCAGCTTGCTTGGATCCAACGGCCTCAGAGTCTTGGTTTCCACCGTGATGGTGGCCGTGGTGGGGAGCAGGGCTTCGTTGGGAATCCCCTGGGCGAACACAGACGGAGCCACAGCCGCAACCCCGGCCAGCAGAACGGGTAATACTCTCCTAAAGCGATTCCTGGACATTTCCTCTTCCTCCATACAGTTAGACGGTCTTCTCCGACTCAGGATGGCACCCAGGTCTCCGAGGAGATCGTACGCCATCCTGACCGGATCCAAACATCGGATCCAAGCCGCGCTTCCGGCAAGGAATCTTCCGAGGCGGCGTACCCGGAAGCCTCCCGGCAGGGACCGCACCTCGCCGCCGAGCCTGCGCCCTCCAAGCTCAGTAATGTGGCATTAACCCACATCCAGACAGTGAGATGCAGAAAGATGCTTTGAGGTGAGCATGCTCTGAACTCTCCGGTTTTGCAGGCAGCCTGGGCAGCGGCTCCCGGCAAAACCGGATCCTCCCCTCGAAGACCCCTTCCCTCGGGACCTACCGTTTCCCGCCGAGCCGAAGCTCCAGTCCGCTACGGAAGGTGAGCGGCAAGGCCGGGTAACCGATCGGACCGATATGCTGGTCGTTTAGCAGATTGTCGAACTGAACGAAGTAATAGAACCCATGCTTCAGCGCGAAGTTCACATTCATATCCAGCTTGGTGTACCCAAAGTCCAGATTTCGGTTTGGCAACAGCAGCGTGTTTCCTCCATTTAGATCTTCATTCTCTAGAAACGTGGAGTCGTCACTGCGGCTGGCCACAGCTCCATCCATGGAAGCCGTCAGGGAGCGGCGTGTGTACTCCGCGTTGAAGTAGCCGAAGTTGGGGGCTCGGCGGAAGGGCCGCGCTCCTACCAGAGGGCTCAAAGCGCCGATCGCGATTCCCGGGATGTTCGGATTCTCCGTGGGCGTTCCCTGCAGGGCCGCTACGGCATCAGAGGAGAACGACTGTAGAACGCGCGCGTCCAGATAGGTATAACCCGCTCGGAAGAGGAAGTGAGGCTGCGGCTGCCAGACCAACGCCGCCTCTAATCCCTGGGCACTGTAAGCCAGGGAGTTCACATAGGCTTCATAGATCCCGATGTTCGGATTGAGATTCAGGCCAAAGTACTGGTCCAGAGCCTGCGCATCCACCCCCTCCAACTGATTGTTGAACATGTTGTGGTAATAGCCGAC
>JAJYZE010000087.1 GCA_021800195.1 Acidobacteriota bacterium | reverse complement strand
CTGGAATCGCGTCTTCTTCCTCCCTATCAGGGAGAAGACGGACTGGGTTCGCAAAACGCGCCGGGACTGACTCGTCTGCAGGGTGCAACCTTCACCGGCGAGTATCCGCTGGCGCATATCGATTTTCAAGATGCCGTACTGCCCGTCCAGGTGAGTCTTGATGCCTTCTCGCCGTTTATCCCCCATGACCCGGATGACTCAGGATTGCCCGTGGCCATTCTGCGCTATCGCGTTGACAATCCCGGCTTGAAAGCGGTCAAGGCGAGCATCTGCTTTTCCATCGATAACCCGGTCAACAACGGAACTCCGGAGATGGCAGGCAAGAGGCTGAATGAACATCGAATGCAAGGACGGCTGCAGGGGCTCATCCTGAGCAATCCCGGATTGCCGCAGGACGACCCGATGCAGGGCAGTTTCGTCCTGGCGGCCATACCGGATGCCGGCGCAAAGATCACCTTCTGGCGTGGCTGGCCGCAAGGCGCATGGTGGAGCTCTCCGCTGCTGTTTTGGGATGCCTTTTCAGCCAACGGACAACTCGATGGCGAGCCCGAGGAGCGAAATCGGGTGGGGTCTCTCTGCCAATCCGCTTCGCTGGCCGCGGGGCAGTCCCGCCACTTCACGTTTCTGCTGGCCTGGCATTTTCCAAATCGCACGCCGCAGTGGTGCGGATGGCAAGCGCCGGCGGGCAAAGAAAAGACCTTGATTGGCAACTTCTACTCCCAACGCTTTCGGGATGCCTGGGACGCGGCCCTGTACACGGCAAACCATCTTGAAGATCTGGAGCGCAGAACTCGGCAATTCTCCCAGGTGCTGCGCGAAAGCACCCTGCCCGATGCCGTGAAGGAAGCAGCCGGCGCCAACCTCTCCACACTGGCTTCCACCACCTGCTTTCGCACGGCGGATGGAGAGTTTCACGGATTTGAAGGCAGCAACAACAACGCCGGCTGTTGTTTTGGCAACTGTACCCATGTGTGGAGTTATGAGACGGCTACCTCCTTCCTGTTTCCCTCCTTCGCCTTGTCGATGCGTAAAGCAGCCTTCGGCTTCTCCGAAGACGACGCCGGGGCGATCCACTCCCGCCAACTGCTTCCCGACGGCATTGACAGAACCTCGATCATCGCCGCCGACGGCCACATGGGTCAGATCATGCACGCCTATCTCGACTGGAAGCTCTCCGGAGACCGCGATTGGCTGCACTCGATGTGGCCGCGCATCCGCGAGGCTGTTTCGTTCGCCTGGGTTCAGGGCGGATGGGACCCGGAACGGCGCGGGGTCGCGATCGGCGTGCAGAACAACACCTATGACGTGGCGTTTTTCGGTCCCAACCCGCTGTGCGGCATCTACTATCTGGGCGCACTCCGGGCCGCGGAGGAGATGGCGCTGGCCGTGGAAGATCGTTCCATGGCGGCGGAGTACAGACAGCTCTTTGAGCAAGGCCGCCAGTGGATTGATGCCAACCTGTTCAATTCCGAGTTCTATATCCAGCAGATCAAGGGATTTTCTCTGGAAAAGATCTATCCAAGCCTGCGCATCGGCGCTCACGGCTTGAACCCGGAACATCCTCAGTTCCAGTTGGGCGAAGGCTGTCTGGTGGATCAGATGATGGGCCAATATCTGGCCTGTGTGATGAACCTGGGAGACCTGGTTTCTCCCGAGCACGTGCGGGAGACCCTGAAGTCCATCCACACCTATAACCACAAGCCGACTTTGGTGGACCATAACAACGTGGAACGGACCTTCGCCTTGAACGGCGAAGCGGCGCTTGTGATCTGTGATTACGGCAACGGATCTCGCCCACGCATCCCCTTTCCGTATTTTGCTGAGGTGATGACCGGCTTCGAGTACTCGGCTGCGACGCTGATGCTCTGCTACGGGATGGTCGCGGAGGGCGTGGAGTGCATTCACAACGTTCGCGCCAGATACGACGGCGAAAAGCGCAACCCATGGGATGAGGCGGAGTGCGGACACCACTATGCGAGAGCGATGGCCTCGTGGTCTGCCGTGGCAGCCCTGAGCGGATTCCACTTCGATGGAAACCTGCAAGCGGTGGTCGCCATCCCGCGAGTCGCTCACCAAAGCTTCCGCTGCTTCTGGGCATCGGGCACCGGATGGGGATCGTTCTCCTATGCTCAAAACGAGCATGGCCGTCAGTTTAGGCTCCAGGTACTGGAAGGCAGCCTCACCTGCCGGTCCTGTGAGATCAGCGGCACGGGTAAGACGACCACGGCCCATCGCAACGCAGCGATCGAGCCACATACGAGCGAAGCCGCCGACGGCCGCACCATCTTCCGCTTCCATCAGCCCCTGAAGCTCGCGGCGCAGAGCCATCTTGTGCTGGCGTTGCAGGCTTAATTTGGGCCGTAATCGGCCGCAAGCCGAAGCCGGCGGCGGTGCCGGAGTTGCCGGACGCTGGGACAGCGGCAGGTTTGCCGCTCCCGCTGCCGGGGATCCCAAGCCGCAGGTTGCGCCGCGCCATGCCGCTCCGCGGCCTGGGCGCTGCAAACTTGAGCCGTCTGCGGCCCGAAGTGTAACCCCGGAGCCACCGCGTACGCCCAACCCTCCTTCAACAAGACGGCCAAAGATGGCGGCTCTTCAAGATCTTCGGTCTGCAGCAATGAATCGTGAGAGCTTGCCCCATGGCGCAAGACCCGAGCGCGCAAAACCCGAGCAGAAGATCGATTGGAAAAGCGCCGGTCGGAAGATATACTCAGGGTTTGCCGGCCGGAAGATCCGCGCATGCATTGAGCCTCCGATCGGCTTGTCTTCCAGGTGGCTTGTCTTCCAGGTGGCTTGTCTTCCAGGCGGCGCGGCAGATGACCTTGGCTTTCAGGAGTTTATCGGCGCTATGCCAAATGTAAAGGGTTTCCAGTCATTGGCGGTGGCTTTGCTGGCCGCTCTTCTACCCTGCCTCTCCCAGGCCGCTTCCTCAAACCAGATCCGGCCCGGAGCCGTTTGGCTGGACAATCGGGGACAGCCAATCCAGGCTCACGGCGGCGGCATACTGCACTACGGCCACACCTGGTACTGGTTTGGTGAAGACCGATCCACAGGTCAGGATCCGCGCAAACATTCCGTGACCTGTTATTCTTCATCCGATCTGGAGCATTGGAAGTTTCGCGGGTACGCATTGCAGCTCTCCGATCCTGAACATCTTGGCCCTCACTGGGTACTCGAGCGGCCGAAGGTCTATTACAGCCCGCTGACGCACCACTTCGTCATGTACATGCACCTGGACAACGCCCACTACAGATATGCCCATGTCGCCACCGCGATCAGCAGCCGCATCACCGGCCCCTACAAATACGTCCGCAGCTTCCGGCCGCTGGGCCTGGAATCCCGTGACATCGGGCAATTTGTCGACGATGACGGCTCCGCCTATCTGATCTTCGAGTCCCGGCCCTCCCACGGCTTCTACATTGCGCAGCTTTCCGCTGATCGGCTGAGCATTGAGAAGCAGACCGCTTTTCTCGCTATGCCGCTGGAGGGAGGAGCCCTGGTGCATGATCAGGGGCTTTATTACGTGCTCGGCTCGCACATGACCGGGTGGCGCCCCAATCCGAATGTCTACGCGACAGCCAAAGCTCTCTCCGGTCCGTGGAGCGAGTTCAAGCAGATTGCTCCCGCATCCCAGGATACTTATGGTTCGCAGTCCACCATGCTCTTCAAGGTGACGGGGAAGAAGCAAACCACGGTCGTCTTCATGGGCGATATCTGGAAGCCGCGGTCGCTCTGGGATTCACGCTATCTCTGGATGCCGCTGCAAATGGGCGACGGCACGATGCTGCTTCCTCCGCCCTCGCCATGGACGATCGACACAAAGACCGGCGTGACATGCGTATCCGCATGCGGCGCCGGCCCAAACTAGATGGACGCTGGCCCATCGCCTGATGAACTGGAGACAAGATGGGCGGCGACAGGAAGGCTCGATGCGTATCAAAACACCGTTCTTCAGCAGCTTCATCGCCGCAATACCGCTCTTGCTGCCGCAGCCGCTCTTCGCGCAAACCGGCGCCACGGACGCGGCCGCGCAACTGGCAGATCTGAATCGCGAGCTTCAGCAGGATCTACAGCAACAGCAGCCTGATCGCGCCATTCCCGTGCTCCGCAAGATCGTCGCGCTGGAGCCGAACGATGTGGATGCGCTCGGAAATCTGGGTGTGCTGCTCTACTTTCAAGGGCAGTACCCTGAAGCCGCCGCGCGGCTCCGGTCCGCTCTGCAATTGCAACCCGACCTCTACAAGATTCAGGCTTTGCTGGGTATCGCCGAAGAGCGCATGGGCAATCTCGACGGAGCACGCACCGACCTGAAGACCGCCTTCCGGCATTTGCAGGATAAAAAGATACAGATCGAAGCTGGATTGGCGCTCATCGAAGATGACACTGCCGAGGGAAAGCTGGATCAAGCCGCCTCTGCGGCCGCGGAGTTGCAAAGCGCGGCGCCCGACGACCCCTATATCCTGTCGGTGGTCTATCAGGTGTACTCGCGCCTCATGGACCAGACGCTGCTCAGTATGGTTGTGGTGGCCCCTGACTCCGCGGAGATGCAGATCATGATGGCCCACGAGTTGGTGCGCCAGGGAGATAATCCGGCGGCCATTGCTGAATACCAGAAGGCGCTGCGGCTGAACCCCAAGTTGCCCGGCGCGCACTATGAGCTGGCCGAGCTGCTGCATCTCTCTTCCAATCCAAAGCTTCAGGCGCAAGCCGGCCCGGAATACAAGGCAGCGCTAGCCGTCAACCAGTATGATGAAGGCTCCTGGCGAGGCCTGGGAGAGGTGGAAGCAAGCAACGAGAACTGGAAGGCGGCGGAGCAGGACTTCAAGCGTGCGCTGGCGCTCCAGCCCTCCGATGGCGAGGCGCAAACCGACATGGCGAAGATGCTGACCTATATGAAGCATCCACACCAGGCGATGGCTCTGCTACAAGAAGCAGTCAAAGAGGACCCTACGAACATCGTGGCGCATTACCGGTTGAGCATGCTCTACCGCCAGGCCGGCCAGCCCGCCGCCGCCAAGCAGGAGATGGCCGCCTTTTTGCACTACAAGGCGCTGCAGGATCAGTTCAGCAAGGTCTTCCGGCAGATTCGCGTTCAGTCGGTTGGCCCCGATTCCTCTGACGGCGCACCCCAAAAGTGACCCACGGCGATCTCGCCAGAGTGGAACAAGGACGCTCTTTGCTCGGATCCAACGCGGCTCTCTCTCCGGTGGCAGCCTGCTCCCGGCCGCGATCTTTCGGCAACACCGGCAATCGAATCCTCGCCTGGCCGCCCCGCACGCCCCTGACTGACTCGTCTGCGGGTTGCGCGAGTGCCAGCAGCAACGATTTCGAGACAACGGCTGCCCAGGATCTGCTTCACCAAATTTGCCGGCGCGGGCCGCGTGCCGGGCTCCGGTTGCAACAGATGGGCGCCCTCAAAGCGATTCATCCAGAGACTCTGCGGTCGCGCGCCGGCGGCTCACGATCAAAGAGTCTCTGGATGAGTTTGCAGACATCGCGCTGGACTGCCTCAGGGGCGCTGCGACTGCCTCAGGGACAAGGCAGGGTCTTCTCCTACCTGGTTTTAGAACTGGAACCGCGCCACCAGTTGCATGGATCGGCCTCCCACGGTAACCCCGGTGATCTGGCCGATATGTCCAGGACCGATCAGTGGATCCGGCAAGGCGAAGCTGGGATGGTTGGGGAGGTTTTGAACTTCGGCCTGGAATTCGAAGCTCATGCCCTCACGAAGAGGAATTGGGAAGGTCTTGCCTAGCGCTACGTCTACATCGGACAAGTCCGGACCGTAAAGGCTATTCCGATGAACATCTCCGAATGTCGCAGGACCGGGTGACGCGAAGGCAGCCACGTTAAACCATTCATTCACGCTGCGATTGGCAAGGTGCGGATTTCCAACCTGGTTTGGATACTGCTCTCCAGCCTGGCTGTAACTGACATCGTTCGCCATGGTGACCGTGAACGGGCTGCCCGTCTGCGCCACCACGGTGGTGGACAGGATCCAGCCTCCGATCGTCTCATCGATCAGAGTGCTGTTGTTCAGGAACTGCCTTCCCTTGCCGATTGGGATATTGTAAATGGCCTCCCCTTTCACCGCATCCGCGATATCAAAGTTGGAAGGACCGTAGTTGGCGGATGGCACATAGCCATTCTGGAACTTCTGGACGCCGAAATAGCCGCCCTGCCCGGAGGTGTCCTGCTCGTCGAGGAAGTGCGCCCAGGTATAGTTCACGTTGAACTGCAACCCCTGGCTCATACGCTTCTCCAATGTGAGCTGGAGGGAGTGGTAATTGGAGATACCTTCCGCTATATAGCCGGTGATACCTTCAAAGTTCGGATAGGGTCGCGCGTTGGTGCCTGCCTGTGTGTCATTGGGCGCAAGTTTGCTCTCCGGCACCTGATTCAGATCTGTCGTGAAGCCCTGGTTGGCGCCATGACTTCCGACGTAGGCGATCTGGAATGAGGTGTTTGGAGAGAGTTGTTGCTGAACGGCCAAATTCCACTGATACAGAATCGGAACCGGCCTTTGATACTGCTCATAGCCGACGCCCTGCCCGTTGAAGGAGTTTGGAGCAAGAGGCGCTTTCTGGTAGCGGGAGTTGATGCTGGATCCCGAGGCACCCTGGTAGTTGGTATTGCCATCTGAATTCAGCAATACCACCGGATCGACGCCATTGGTAAAGTCCGCCTCGTTGCCGCTGGTAGCAAAGGCCGCGCCCAGCCCTCCGCCGGAGTTGTCCGCTGACCAGGGATAGGTGTACACACCAAATCCAGAGCGCACGCTCGTATATTTGAAGGGCTGCCAGGAGACGCCCACACGCGGCATGAGCGTCGTCCAGATGGGAGCCTGCAGACTGGTGCGTCCGCCGACGTGGGTTACCGCGTACCACATGGCCCCGAGCGTATTAGTGGCAGGATTCACAATCGTCTTGCTGAACGCTCTTTCGTCGCCATGAACCTCATGCCACCCGGTCAATCCCATCCATCTCAAACCGAGATCGATGGTAAGGTTGGGGCGAAGCTTGATGTCATCCTGGACAAACATCTGCGGCACCTTCAGGCGGCCACCGTACTCCGGCGTGATGCTCGCGCCCCAGCTTCTGGCTTCACCCAGCAGAAAATCCGCATAGGCTGAACCGCTCGTATTCTGCGCGCCCTGCGTCGAGGCCGTATACACTCCCGTGAAGCCCATGGTCCCGGGATTCAAGTTGCCCCAGGGGGTGGAATCCAGCCTCTCTACCAGGAACTCTCCTCCAAATGTCAGCACGTGACGTCCGCGAATCAGAGTCACGATATCGGATGGGTCGAAGACAAACTCCTTGTAGACGGCATTGACGCCAGGCGTCAGGCCATATTCATCGATGATATTGATGATGGGGAAGAGATTATCTTTGGCAAACTGCCAGCCCAGCTTCTGGGGGAAATTTTCGTTCAGGCTGTAAGGAACGAAGAAGTCCAGTTCGTCGTCGAAGCCAAAGCGCGCCTCATTGACCAGATTGGGAGTGATGCTCCACACGTCGGAGACCTGGGCATTGCTGTTTTCGATATAAGAGGTATAGCAGTCGATCGGGCAGAGCCCCTGGTTGAGCGTCACGCTGCCCTTGTCACCCCAGGCCTCAGAGGCCGTAAAACGGTTCGAAGGCGTAATGTCATAGTCGAGACGGCCGAAGTATCGTGAATAGGGATTTGGAGCAGGAACGTTGTAAAAGTAATTCTTGGTTGGGATGCCGTTGACCACTGTACCCGGCACATTTGGCGCCGGATAGTAGGCCTGAATGGCCTGAGCGACGGGGTCGATCAAGGCCGCAGGGATCTTGTTGCCGTTGCCATATTCCTGAGCAAAGGACTGGCGATGCACAACGCCATTGGCGTCGATCGTCTGGGTGGTTGGGTCGTAGATGGTGTTCTGCCCGGTGAAATCTCCATTCCGCATCGCCTGGCTGGGAACATTGATGAAGCCGTTCGCCGCTCCGCCATTGTCGACGATTTTGTCGTAGTCGAAGAAGAAGAACATGCGTCTCCGCAAAACGGGGCCGCCGACGTTGCCTCCAAATTCGTTGTAATGCAGAATGGGCACCGGAGCGTTGGTGCCAAAGGAGTAGGGCGCGGCATTCAAGGCGTTGTTCTGGAAGTACTCGTAAGCCTCGCCATGAAACTGATCCGTGCCGCCCTTGCTGATCTGGTTATAGATGGCTCCGCCCGTCCCATACTCCGCGGAGAAGAGCGAATCGCTGATCTTGACCTGCGAGATGGCGTCAAAGACCACGGGTACGGCAATATCGTTGCTCTGTGGCGAGGACACGGTTGCGCCGTCCATCAGGGCCGTGGAGAATGGCTGGCTTCCGTTCGCCGAGACTCCGGATACGCCGGGATTCAGAGCGTTATTGCTTCCTCCCTGATATCCCGATGTGCCCGGCGCCAGGATGATGAAGGACTGCCAGTTGGCCACCGGCGTCACTTGGGGCAGTTGCGTCATGGTCTCCGACGTCAGCGTGGTGGAGAGCTCGGGTGAGGTGGTATTGAGCAGCGGCGCGTTCGCGGTGACCGTGACCTTCTGCGTTGTGGACCCAACGGTGAGGTTCACATTCAACCCGAGCAGGCCCACCTGAAGCGTGATTGGGCCTTGACTATAGGTCTTGAAGCCCGGCTTGGTGAAGGTCAGGATGTACTGGTCGGGGACGATGGAGCCGGTGTCGTACAGCCCGGCGCTGTCCGTCTTGAAGGTGCGCGTCACATCCTTGCTCACATCGTCTACGGTTACGACGACACCGGGAATGACAGCTCCGCTTTCATCCGTGACCGTGCCCCGGATATCTCCCGAGTTTGTCGCCTGAGCGGATGCCATGGACGCACACGCCGCAAACAAAAATGCCGTTTCCAAAAGAATCTGTCTCTTCATGAAAGCCTCCGAACTTCAGTTACTTCTACTGCCTGCCTGGCTGCGAATCGCCCGTAAGCGCCGCCCCGGAATGCGAGTTCTCCGCAGTCAGGCGACCGGGCGGAATGGTCCCGCGCCGGCCCTGCCGCCGGTCGTGCGCAAACGATTGGTGGAGAGAAAATTGCGGGTCTGGACGGACGGAAGACAGCAGCGGAGTCGAGCAAAAACTTTTTCATCAACAAATGTAACCCTTAACAAATGGGCATAAAACTCATCCAGAAGAACGAAACACTTATAGACTTTTGTGCGGAGCGCTGTCAAGTCATCGTTTTCATTAAAATCATGGGCCTGTGGAAATCTCGGGGGCTGAACACTTCCCTGCCCAGATGAAAATCCCGCACAAGAGCGCCGCAGGCGCGGCCCGCGCACTGTCGATGCGCCCGGCAGACCATCCGCCATGCGGACCATTCGCCAGGCTGCTCTTCCGCAATGTCTGCCGAAGGGCCGGCGCGGACCATGAATCCAGCCGAGCCGTTGGCCACGCGCCCCGCATGGACCGGGGTCAAGACCGGGCGGCAGGAGCGCTGTCCGGGACGCCGGGGCGGTCGTGACAGCCGGGGATGGTTTGCCTTTCCAGCGGCATGATCCATATCGTCAACACAGAGCTTCCGCCGCGAAGGCCAACAGGCCGCCGCAACCGGCCCGGCGACCGATCACCTGGCCGGCGGGCGAAAGCTCCGGCCCGGAGGAGGAAGAGACCTATGACAACCATTCAGCAAGCGACGGCTCTTGTGGTCTCCGTCGGTGTCTGTTTCGCGGCCGGAGGGGTTGGGTCGCTGTTCACCATGCCCGCGCTTCGAGGCTGGTACGCCACGTTGCGCAGGCCCTCCTGGGCCCCGCCGAACTGGGTCTTTGGTCCAGTCTGGTCGGCGCTCTACCTCACCATGGGAGTGGCCGCCTGGCTGGTATGGCGCCGCTGGGGGGCTCTGGGCGTGCCATCGGTTCTGCTGCTGTTTCTGTTGCAACTGCTGTGCAACGCCTTGTGGCCGGCGATCTTTTTCGGAGCGCGAAGACCGGGGGCCGCCTTTGGCGAGATCATCCTGCTCTGGGCCCTGATTCTGGCGACACTG
>JAJYZE010000086.1 GCA_021800195.1 Acidobacteriota bacterium | reverse complement strand
GGCCATCCGGCAGGTGGCGGACTCCGCGAAGGCGATCATGCTGCCGACCTGAGCGCGGCGGATGGCGACCTGAGTCTCATAGGCAGACTTCCAGGCGGGCTGGTTTTTCTGCCTGGCGGGTGGATCGTCGGCCCGGCAGATATCGCCGTTGATGTCCATCTGGCAGACGCCGGCGATGAGCAGCTTCTCGATGACGCGGTCGAGGGTCTCGCGGTCGATCGCGAGGCGCTTTTTGGCCAGAGCATGGTGCAACGCGTCGACGGGGGTGAACTCCGCGGGGAGGGATTCGGCCACGCTTTCCAGGTCGGCAACGGGCGGGTAGTTTTTCCCCAGGAAGAAATCCTGCACGCGGCGATCCGCGAAGCCGTGCAGGAGGATGGCGCGGGCGGGAAGACCATCGCGGCCGGCGCGGCCAATCTCCTGGTAGTAGGACTCGACCGATCCGGGCAGGGCCACGTGAATGACGGTGCGGATGTTAGCTTTATCCACGCCCATGCCAAAGGCGACGGTGGCGACGACCACTTCCAACTTTCCAGATAAGAAGGCGCGCTGCACCCTCTCCCGGGTGCCGGGATCTAGACCGGCGTGGTAGGCAGCGGTGGGAAAGTGCTGGTGAAGGGTTGAGGCCAGTTCATCCGCGTCCCGGCGAGATTGGGCATAGACGATAGCGGGACGGGAGTTGGCCGCTTGCAGCAACCGGATGGCGAAGTCGGCGCGCTGGGGCTTGGAGAGCTCGACGACCTCAACGGCCAGGTTGTGGCGGCGGAAGCCGGTGATGAAGATGGCTGGGTTCCGGAGACCGAGTTGGAGGAGGATATCTCGCTGGACGGTGGGGGTCGCCGTGGCCGTGAGGGCGAGGATAGGAGCCGGGCGCAAGCTGGGAAGATAGTGGCCGAGCGTGCGATAGTCCGGGCGAAAGTCATGGCCCCACTGAGAGATGCAGTGCGCCTCATCAACGGCGACCAGGCAGGGCTTGCGCTTGACCAGCATCTCCGGAAAGCCGGGGACGCGAAGGCGTTCAGGAGCAATGAGGAGAAAGTCAAGGTTGCCGGAGAGATAGTCGCGGCAGGCCTGGCGGGCCTCCTCGCGAGACAGGCCGGAGTGCACCCGGGCGACATGCAGGCCGAGTGCGGAGAGTTTGGATGCCTGATCGTCCATCAGGGCAATCAGGGGCGAGATGACAAGAGCGGCGCCGGAGTCTCCCGAGGCGCGGCGGGCGAGCGCCGGAAGCTGGTAGCAGAGGCTCTTGCCGGCCCCAGTGGGCATCACTAGGAGAACGTCACGACCGGCCGCCGCACTCTCGCAGACCTTCTGCTGGTGAGCGCGGAAGTCGCCGTGGCCGAAGACGCGATGGAGGAGGTCGGAGAGGGTCTCGGTTGGCGACAGCGTGCTCATGGCCTGCGCTTATCTTCGCATAATCTTTGCCACCCGCAGCGGATGGGTACAGGCCCCGGCGTGAGAGGGGAATGGGTGGTCGTGCTGGGAGCGAGACTTTTGGTGATCGACAGTCGTCTATGGTCTTATCAACGGGCATTGTGTTTGGGGCAACAGATCTTTAGGGAGGATTTCCTTGAACAGGATGGAAATTGGTTTCCGAGGGGTGCTGCGCATGGCTGGAGTTCCGGCTTTGGCGCTGGCTGGTTGGATGATGTTTTTGCCGAGCTCGGCTGCGCAGGATGCGCAGCAGCGTCACAGCCCCGATGCTCAGGCTGAAACGGCGCCACCGGACAAGAAAGATGGCGGTGGATTGCCTGTGCCGGCGGAAGTGAAGGTGGAGACCAGGCACGACTGGACCGCGGGCTCGCGGACGGTGCATTATACGGCCACCGCGGGGACGCTCCTGATCAAGGATGAGGCAAACAAACCGATCGGGACGATGTTCTATGTGGCGTATACCGAGGACGGGGCCGCGCCGGCTACTCGGCCGGTGACGTTCCTGTATAACGGTGGGCCGGGATCAGCCAGCCTGTGGCTTCATATGGGCTCGGTGGGGCCGGTGAGGGTGGTCACGGACAGTCCCAAGGCTACCGGGCCGGCCCCGTTTACGGTGGTGCCCAACCAGTACAGCTTGATCGACAAGACGGATCTGGTGTTTATTGACGCTCCGCTGACGGGGTTTTCGCGCCTGGTGGGCAAAGGGACCGTGAAGGACTTTGCGGGTGTGGACCAGGATGTGAAGGCATTTGAGAAGTTCATCACGCGCTATATCACCATCAACAACCGATGGAACTCGCCAAAGTTTTTGTTTGGCGAGAGCTATGGGACGCCGCGGTCGGCGGCGCTGGTCGCCGCGCTGAATAACGATGGCATCGAGTTCAATGGCGTGGTGCTGCTGTCTTCGATCCTGAACTATAACGTGATGAGCCCGGGATATGACCTGGCGACGGAATATTATCTGCCCAGCTATGCGGCGATTGCCTGGTACTACAACAAGGTTCCTCACACCGGAACGATGGCGGAGTTCTTGCAGAAGGCGAGGGATTTTGCCCGTGGCCCGTACGCGACGGCCTTGGAGCAGGGCGATAATCTATCGGCTCAGGACTTTGACGCGACCGCCAAGCAGGTGGCGGCGTTCACCGGGCTGAGCGTGCAGTACGTGAAGGACTCGAAGTTGAGGATTCCGGCGATCCACTTCCGCAAGGAACTGTTCCGCGACGACGACCAGATTCTGGGGCGATATGACGCTCGGTTCGAGGCGTTCGATGTGGATGCGGCGGGAGAGAATCCGGGGTTCGATCCTTCGGATTCGGGGATCTCAGGCGCCTTTGTGGGCGCGTTCCACAACTACCTGCAAAACGAGCTGAAGTATCCGGACTCGGAACCCTACGATTTGCAGGGACCAGGCGTGAACAAGGCCTGGGACTGGAAGCACCAGCCTTCGGGCGCTCGACCCGGGTTCGGCCGAACGCAACAGATGCCGGATACGGTGATCGACCTGGGCGATGCGATGCGGAAGAACCCCCACCTGAAGGTGTACTCGGCGAATGGGTGGTTTGATCTGGCAACGCCGTTTTTCAGCACGGAGCACGATATTGCGCAGATGATGCTACCGCCTTCCATCGCTTCGAATGTGCGGTTCGGCTATTACCCGGCCGGACACATGGTGTATCTCAACGTTGAGGCGCTGAAGCAGTTCCATGCGGATCTGGAGCAGTGGTATCCAACGGCCATTGCGAAGTAGGCGATGGGCGAAATCTGAGAGCTTGCCGTGGCGAAGCGTTTACGGCATCCAGCCCGACTTTTCGGCGGAGCTGAGCAACGGCGACAGGAGTCAGGAGCGGAGTGGCTCCAGCCGGCGATTCCGTGCTCATCCGGCTGACACCAGCCGCCCGCCTCGGGTGTGCGAGGAGCTTCAGGATGGGAGTTTCATCCGGGCATTTAGACTAGGGGACGATGAGCGATCCATCTCCCAAGCATGACGTACCGTTCAACTCTTTGAGCCGGGCGGCCTCCGCGTACCTGCGCTCCGCCCAGCATCAGCCGATCGAGTGGAATCAGTGGGGGGCCGATGCCTTTGCCAGGGCCCAGCGTGAAAACAAGCCGGTGCTGCTCGATGTAGGAGCCGCATGGTGCCATTGGTGCCATGTAATGGACCGCGAGAGTTACGAAAATCCAGAGGTCGCCAGGATCATCAACCAGCGGTTCGTAGCTGTGAAGGTGGATCGGGATGAGCGGCCTGATGTGGATTCCCGCTACCAAGCCGCGGTAGCGGCGATCAGCGGGCAGGGAGGATGGCCCTTGACGGCGTTTCTCACCCCAGAGGGAAGGCCCTACTTCGGCGGCACGTACTTTCCGCCGGAGGACCGGTATGGGCGGCCAGGGTTCCCGCGAGTGTTGCTGCTGATGGCGGATGCCTTCGCGAATCGGCGCGAGGAGGTGGAAGAGACCGCCCAGGGTGTGATGCACGCCATCGAGCACAATGAGAGTTTCTCCGGGCGGGCAGCTCTGGCCGGCGAACTTGCGCCCGGGAGCCGGACTGGGGTCGCGCTTTTGGAGAAGTTGCTGGACTCTATGCTGAAGCAGTTCGATGCCCGCAATGGGGGGTTTGGGTCACAGCCGAAGTTCCCGCATCCAGCGGCGCTGGATTTTCTGATCGACGTGGCCTCCAGGGGAGGCCGGGAGGCGGAGCAGGCACGGCATGCGGCGGCTGTGACACTGCAAAAAATGGCTGCGGGTGGGATCTATGACCAGTTGGCCGGCGGGTTTCATCGTTACTCCGTGGATGAACGGTGGGGGGTGCCGCACTTTGAAAAGATGGCCTATGACAACAGCGAGTTGCTGAAGAGCTACAGCCACGCGGCGCAGAGCTTTGCGGGCATGGAAGCGGGCCCGGAGATGAGGCGCGTGGCTGAGGACATCTTGCGCTGGATGGATGAGTGGTTGAGCGATCGCGAGCACGGCGGGTTCTATGCATCGCAGGATGCGGACGTGTCCTTGGAAGATGATGGCGACTACTTCACATGGACGCGGGAGGAGGCCGCTGCGGTTCTGAGCGCCGAGGAGTTTGCCGCTGTCGAGAGGTACTATGACCTGCGAGTGGTGGGCGATATGCATCATCACCCGCAGAAGAATGTGCTGCACCGAACCGGGTCTACGTTGATGGCGGAGGAAGATGGGGTGCTGGCCGGCGCCAAACGAAAGATGTATGGGGCAAGGTTGTTGCGCAAGACGCCGTTCGTCGATAAGACGGTCTACACGGGTTGGAATGGGATGTGTATCTCCGCTTATCTGGCTGCGGGACGGATACTGGGGTTGAGTGCTCCGGTGGAGTTTGCCTTGCGCTCCTTGGATCGGCTGCTGCGGACAGCTTGGAGCGCGCAGGGCATGATGGCGCATGTGGTGGCGTACGGGGAAACGGCTGCTGAGAAGTCTGCGGCAGAGCCGGTGAAGGGAACGCTGGAGGACTATGCCTTTGTGGCTAACGCCTCTCTGGACGCCTGGGAGGCAACCGGCGAGATGCGCTACTTTACCGCTTCCAGACAGATCTGCGACGCGATGCTGGCCCGTTTCCATGACCGGACCGGCGGAGGCTTCTTTGACACCGAAGCGAATGCGGCGGCGCTTGGGGCGCTGACGGCACGGCGGAAGCCGCTGCAGGATGCGCCCACACCGGCGGGGAACCCTACGGCCGCAACGGCACTGCTGCGCGTGGCGGCGTTGACGGGTGAGGAAGGGTACCAGACGCGGGCTTTTGAGACGCTGGAGACTTTTGCCGGCATCGTCGAACACTTTGGACTCTATGCGGCCAGCTACGGTCTGGCGCTGCGTCGAGCGGTAGAGGGTATCGAGCAGGTGTGTGTCATTGGAGACGGCGCTGCGGCGGAAGAGCTTCTTTCGGCAGCGATGGCGCGATATGCGGTGAATCGCAGCGTGATCCGGTTGCGCAGAGATCAACTGGGTGCATTGCCGCCCGCGCTGGCTGAGACGCTGACGCATCTTCCAGAGAGGGAAGGAAGCGTGGCGGTGGTGTGCAGAGGTGGCGTTTGCCTTCCCCCGATCGATCAGGCGGACCGCTTGCGGGCCGTGCTGTAGACCAGGAGCCGGGCAACGTTGGGTTTGGAACCAGGGCCAGGCTTCATGCAGCCAATCACCGAATGCGGTCAGGGAGTAGGGTCATGCGGAGGTCGTCGGATTCCGGGTTGGTTCGGGATTGGCTGGGCCGTAGCCCGGGGGCGGCGTGGCGATGATTTGCGTGCTTTTGGTGGCGGCGAGCATGACTTTCTCCTTTTGAAAGGCCTGAAGGACGCGGCGGCGCAGTTCACGCAAGACGGCATCGCGCTGATTCACCATCACATGGACGCTGATAGGGTAGACGACCTCGTAGTTGTCCATTTTGCCGACGCCGGGAATGCTCGGCTCGGCGATGACAACATCCTTGAAGGCTTCATCTTTACGCAGGGAGCCGGCGAGGCTGCGGAGAATGCAGAGGATCCGGTCTGGATCTTCGCTCGCGTCCACGGAGATATTCAGCGTGCCCACGGCAAAGTCTCGAGAGAGGTTGGAAACGGTGGTGACCTGGCTGTTGGGGATGATGTGAACGGTGCCGTCGCTGTCGCGCAGACGGGTGATGCGGAGGCTCAGGTCTTCCACCGTTCCCGTGAGGCCGGCGATGCGGATGTTGTCCCCGACGGAGTACTGGTTTTCGAGGAGGATGAAGATGCCGGTAAGCATGTCCTTGAAGATGGACTGAGCTCCAAAGCTGATGCCCAGACCGATGACTCCGGCAGAGGCGATAAAAGGGCCCAGGGAGACGCCCAGAGCGCTCAGTAGCTGGGTGAAGACATAGAATCCGGAGACCCCGTAGGAAGTGGCCCGCAGGATGGCGGCCATCGTGCGGAGCTGGCCGGCGCGATGATGGTTGCCGACCTGAAGATCGGCGTGGCGGTACAGGCGTTTGATGAAGAAGCTGATGATCGACTGGAAGAGGAAGGCCAGGAGCAGGGCGAACAGAATTTGAGGAATCCCATTCTGAACAAAGTTGGAGAAGTTCAGCCGCCAGCCGCTCTCGATGTGTCTTAGGAAGTTCTCGTCCTGAGGGATCGAGGTGGTTAGATGGGAAACCGGGGTGATTATGATCATCATCGAATCGTGGGATCCTGAAAGTAGCTGTTAAGGTAAAGAATACTGGAGGGCGTCTCTCGCAAAACCCCATAACCGTCTGAGGCTTGTCCCGTGATTGCCTGGGAGGGTCCTGGCGTTCTGGGTAGGCGAAGATCCCCTCCGCCGGCGAGTGGCCGGTTTCCAGCTCGCCGGCCTCCTTTGTGGAAAGAGGGACTACTCTGGAGACTGAGAATATGAGTAGAATCTTCGATGGCTCGTGAAGGAGGGAACTCGCTGTGGTGCAGAGGAATAGTCTTCATGGAAGGGCCGCGGGGCGTGCGCTGGCAGCAGGTTCCACTGGCGGAGAGACAACCCTTGTGATGGCGCAAGAGGGCACCGCGGGCAAGAGCCAAAGGCAGGGTAGCCTGGCGGGATTGAGCCGCGAGCAATGGATCGAGTTCTACCGGTTGATGTACCTGTCGCGGCGAACGGATGATCGCGAGATTCAACTGAAGAAGCAGCAAAAGAGCTTCTTCCAGATCTCCTGCGCCGGGCATGAGGCGCTGCTGGTGGCAGCCGGCATGGTGCTGAAGGCAGGCTATGACTGGTTCTTCCCGTACTATCGCGATCGGGCGCTGTGTTTGACGCTTGGAAATACGGTAGAGGAACAACTGCTGCAGGCCGTAGGCGCGGAGAATGATCCGGCCAGTGGAGGACGGCAGATGCCGTCGCATTGGACCAGCCGGCGGTTGAATGTAGTATCTCCGTCGTCCTCCACCACCACCCAGTGTCTGCATGCCGTGGGCTGCGCCGAGGCTGGACGGTACTTTTCCCGGCATCCCGACGCGGCAAAGAAGCCGGCTGAAGGGATCGATTATCGTCAATTCAAGGATGTCAAGTTTCAGTCCGATGAGGTTGTTTATGTTTCGCTTGGAGAAGGATCCACCAGTCAGGGTGAGTTCTGGGAGTCATTGAATACGGCTTCAAATGAGAAGCTTCCCGTGCTCTATTTGATTGAGGATAACGGTTACGCCATCTCTACGCCGGTGGAGGTGAACACTCCGGGAGGAAACATTTCGAGACTGATTGCCAACTTCCCCAACTTCTATTTTGCCGAGGTCGACGGAACGGATGCGATGGCCAGCTATGCGGCGATGGTCGAGGCTGCAGCCCATTGCCGGGCGGGACGCGGGCCGGCCTTGGTGCATGGGCATGTGGTTCGGCCGTACTCTCACTCGCAGTCCGATGACGAGACGAATTACAGGAGCCCGGAGGAGATCCAGGCCGATGCACTGAAGGATCCTATCTATCGGATGCAGATGTGGCTGCTGCGCGAGGGGATTCTCGATGCGGACGGAATCAATGCGCTGGAGCGCAAGGTGGACGAGGAGGTGCAGAGGGCTACCGACAAGGCGTTGGCGGCGGTGCTTGCAAAGCCGGAGTCCATTCTGAAAGAGGTGTACTCCGAGGCGCTCAAGCCGACCGATGCGGTCTTTGCAAGCGCCATGAAGACGACTGCGAGCACCACCGAACATACGATGTTGGACCAGATCAATCACTGCTTGCGCGATGAGATGCGGAGGGATGAACGGATCGTGGTGTTTGGCGAAGATGTTGCCGACCTGAGCAGGGACGCCGGAGTCAAGCAAAACAAGCTTAGGGGCAAGGGAGGAGTGTTCAAGGTCACCCATGGGCTACAGAATGAGTTTGGCAAGGATCGGGTTTGGAACTCTCCGTTAGCGGAGGCGAATATTACCGGCCGTGCGATTGGAATGGCCGTGCGGGGATTGAAGCCAGTTGTGGAGATTCAGTTTTTTGACTATATCTGGCCGGCGATGCATCAGATGCGAAACGAGTTATCGCTGATGCGCTGGCGTTCCAACGGGCAGTTCAGCTGTCCCCTGGTGATGCGCGTTCCTACCGGTGGGTATCTGACTGGAGGATCCATCTATCACTCCCAGTCAGGAGAGAGCATCTTCACGCACACTCCTGGAGTCAGAGTGGTCATGCCGTCCAACGCGTTGGACGCGATCGGGTTATTGCGAACGGCCATTCGCTGCGATGATCCGGTGCTGTTTCTGGAGCACAAGCATCTCTACCGGGCTGTCTTCGGCAGGGCGCCCTACCCCGGGCCAGAGTATATGATTCCGTTTGGTAAGGCATCCATCGTGAGACCAGGGAAGGACATGACGGTCATCAGTTACGGCGCTGTGGTGCCAAGGGCGCTGCAGGCCGCCGAGCGGCTGGAGCGGGAGTTGGGAGTGGATGTGGAGCTGCTTGATCTTCGCACGCTCAGCCCCTACGACTGGGAGACGATTGCGGCTTCAGTGAGGAAAACAAGCAGGGTGCTGGTGGCGCATGAGGACATGAAGAGCTGGGGATATGGAGCGGAGATCGCGGCGCGGATCGGCGAAGAGCTATTTGACGATCTGGATGCGCCCGTGCGAAGGGTCGGCGCCATGGACACGTTCGTGGCCTACCAGCCGCTGCTGGAGAATCAGATTCTGCCCCAGGCGGAGCATCTCTATGCAGCAATGCGCGATTTGGCCGCATATTGAGCTTGCATGCCGAAGTTGGGCCATCTGGCCACTGGCAGGAGCGGACAGGACACGAAGAGGAAGCTGAAGACCGTGGACGACACCGTTCAGTGTGACCTCAACGCGTGTCTCTACCTCCGCGAGCGCTTTTGTGACAGAGATGTGCACGCCAGGCCGTCGCCATCGAGCCTCTGAAGGGATTTCTGGAAGAGGTGGAGGTTGACCGTAAGGCAACCCTCGGTCATCCGCCAATGGTATGCGCAGCGTGTCCCGCAGAGATGCTCATTCGGTCTTCGCCAACCCGCCAGCCGCGGGCTCTTGACGATTACGGCAGATTTTTGGCCAGAGGCTTGTAGCGATCAATTCCAATCGACTAACATGCTTTCGGGACACGGAGAGCGTTCCTTGGGTCATCCAAAGAACTTTTTTCCGTGTTGCTGATCTCCCGCTGGTTATCCTGTGTGTTCTTGAAACGGAGACCCGGCCTGGCGCGTTTCGCCTTTGTTCAAAGGAATCGGGCCGTGAGGACGGAAGTTCAAGACCGCTAAGGCTTTCCGGGCAGGATCTAACGCTGTGCGGCTGAAGGGCCGAACTCCTGAGAGCTCGATAACCATAACGCGGGGCATTCGGTTGGGGAGCGGTGAGCGTGTGAAACGCCCGCATGCTGGATAAGGAGACAGGGTGATCTCGAGGAAAGAAGGGAAGTACTGGATCGCATCGCTTGCAGGGCGGCTCCTTTTACTCCTGGGTTTGGGATGCCTGTCGGCGGCCTGGCGGGCAAACTGCCAGAGCACTTTGGGCTTACCCCGTCAGGTTCAGTCTCCGTCATTGCTCTTGGGAGCGGCGTGGTACCCCGAGCAATGGCCTGAGTCGCGCTGGGAGACGGATCTGGAGTTGATGCAGAAGGCCCACATACATGTTGTGCGTGTGGGAGAGTTTGCCTGGACGGCACTGGAGCCGGAAGAAGGAAGATATCAACTGGATTGGCTGCAGCGAGCTGTAAACCTCGCTGCAAAGCATGGAATCTATG
>JAJYZE010000085.1 GCA_021800195.1 Acidobacteriota bacterium | reverse complement strand
CCGACGCAGCGCAGATGCAGCATCTGGCCGACGTGATGGAGCCGGAGGCCAAGCCGCTGCCGGGATTCGTTCAGCGGGCGGCGTTGCGCCGATTTCAACAAGAGCAGTGGGTGATTGACCGCAGTCTGGCTTCGATGAAGACAGGAAAAGATCTGCTGGACACGCGGCTAGGTGACCTAACAGAGCCTCTGCTGATCGTTTGGGGAGGGGTGGATCATCTGATTCCGCTATCGGCGGGTGAACGAATGCACGCTTTGGATCCGAGCTCTGAGCTGGATATTCTTACCGGCTGCGGTCACCTGACGCCAAAGACCTGCCCGGATCGGGCGGCTGCGGTCACTGTGGACTTTTTCAAGGAGAATCCGGCTCCGGTGGGCGGAACCTACGTTCTGAACAAGTTGCATTGAACATTCGGTGTGAAGGCAGACCCCCGCGCGGGACGGTCAAGGATTCCGTCTACTTCGTGTCCTTGGCCAGCGCCGCCGTTCCCCATTGGTACGCTCCCGGCTGGGGCAGGCCGATGTGCTGAAGAATGCGATGAACGTAGTTTCGCGTGATATCGGCTACCGTCCGAGGGTGGTTATAGAACGAAGGAATGACGGGGAAGATCGTGGCTCCAGCCTGGGCTGCGGTCAGCATATTGTTCAGGTGGATCAGGCTGAGCGGCGTCTCACGCACGCAGAGCACCAGGCGGCGGCGCTCTTTCAAACAGACATCGGCCGCGCGTTCGATCAGGTTGCCGGCCATGCCGTGGCAGATGCCGGCCAGAGTTCCCATGGAGCAAGGCAGCACCAGCATCGCATCCACCGGGCAGGAGCCGGAGGCGATGGAAGCTCCGATATCCTCGTGCGCCAAAAGCGAGATCTTGGCCGAACGCGCGCCGACGAGTTGCTCGACGAGCTCGTGGCGACCGCTGGCTCCTGTCTCTTCCGCCAGAACGCGCAGCGCGCTGGGCGAGACAACCAGATGAATGCGGCCGACGCGCGGATCCGCTTCCAGGCTGCGCAACATCTCCACAGCTAGAATCGAGCCGCTGGCGCCGGTCACCGCCAGGACGATCGTCCGATGGGGTTCACCGGATTCGTCGGCGTTGGGCTCCTTGACGCTGTGGAAAGAGTGTCTGCGGTTCATCGTCCTCTATTTTCGCGCAGAAATCCCGCGCGCGGTGCGCTGCAATGAAAATCTGCTGCCTGGAACAGGTTGCCGCACCAGGTCAGGGCTGCATCCTCCAGCGCGTTCGGAGAGGTCAGGATCCAGCTTGCCTTGCGGCTCGCCGGCGAGAGCAAAGGCGATCATCGTGGCGCCGTGCCGGCCAGAACGTTCCTCGGAGGCCGCGATCAGGGTCTCTTCCTGGCCGCGCCAGCTCTGGTCCATCTCGCAGCGCGCGACCTTCTCCGAGGAGGCATTGACGAAGCATAGCTCGCACACGGTCAAATGGCCGTCCACATCTCTCACCGGGGGGCCAAAGGTTCGGCACGCTATCGGACGGGCACCGTACAGATCGCAGGTCTGCGTGGCCGGATCAAGCAGGGGACAGGGCTCGTCGTTGGCAAACTCCACAAAGGCTTGCTCGTGCTCTAGCTGCGTAAAGAGCAGCCCGCGGTCTGGGTCGCCGGGGAAGGTGGAGCGAAGCCTCTCCCGGGAGAGATGGGCGCGCTGCAGAATCCGCTCTGCTACTGCGGACGGTGCATGGGCTAGTCCGGATCGGAGCACCTCGGCGTCGAACTGGGTGATGGCGAAGGCGCCGACGCAGCACTGCGCGCAGCCGGGCCTGCATGCCAGAGACGGTCCAGAGCGCTCCGCAGCGGAACGGAGCGCAGCATCGACCACAGGAAGAATTGGGAACAGCTCCGTCATCAAGCCCTCCTGTCCTCCAAGCGCGCCAAGGAGCGGCGCGCATCTGCCAGGAGCGGTCAGCAGAGGCAAGCCGAGGTTCCTCGTGGAATCGTCTGAAGCCTCCGCCCCGCTCAGCCCTCCGCGAGGACCCGGGCGAAGATGGCGTCAATGTTCTGAAGCTGACGCCGCACGTCGAAAGCGGCAGCGATCTTCTGCGCGGAGAGCCGCGACTGGATCTCCGCATCCGCTTCAATGAGAGCGCGGAAGCTGAGATCGTTGGTCCAGGCGTTCATGGCGTGCCCCTGGACGAGGCGGTAGGCATCCTCCCGGCTCATGCCGGCCGCGGCAAGGTCAATGAGCAACTGGCCGCTGAAGACCAGGCCGTTGGTGGACTCGAGGTTCCGGAGCATGCGCTCCGGATAGACCAGAAGTCGCTCGATCAGCGTGGCGGTGCGGTCCAGCAGGTAATCGGCAAGCGTGGTGGTGTCGGGAAGGATGACGCGTTCGGCGGAGGAGTGGGAGATGTCCCGCTCGTGCCATAGGGCAACGTCCTCCAGCGCCACCTGGGCGTTGCCGCGCATCACCCGAGCCAGGCCGCAGATGTTCTCGCAGGTGATCGGGTTGCGCTTGTGGGGCATGGCGCTGGAGCCCTTCTGGCCGGGCGAAAAGAACTCTTCCGCTTCGCGAACCTCGGTGCGCTGCAGGTGCCGGATCTCCAGCGCGATCTTGTCGAGGGTGGAGGCCAGAACGGCCAGCGTGGCGATGTAGGCCGCATGCCGATCCCGCTGCAGGATCTGGGTGGAGATCAGGGCGGGCTGGAGCCCCAGTTCCGCCAGGATGGCGGCCTCGTGCTCCGGGTTGAGCTTTCCGAACGCTCCCACCGCGCCGGAGATCTTGCCCACGCGCAGATCCTCGGCGGCGGCGTCAAAGCGCTTCAGGTTGCGCCCGATTTCGGCGTACCAGAGCAACAGCTTCATGCCGAAGGTGGTGGGCTCGGCGTGGACGCCGTGGGTGCGACCGATGGTGGGGGTGTGCTGGAACTCCACGGCGCGCCGGCGCAGAACCTGGCGCAGACGGAGGATTCCCTCCCGAATGAGCGCCGAGGCCTCTCTCAGCGCCAGAGCCTGCGCGGTGTCCACCACGTCGGTGGAGGTGAGGCCGTAGTGCAGCCAGCGGGCCTCGTCCCCTACGGACTCAGCGACGGCCGTGGTGAAGGCCAGCACATCGTGGCGCGTCTCCGCTTCAATCTCATGGATGCGATCCACGGTGAAGGAGGCGCGCTGCTGGAGCGCGGTGACAGCGGAGGATGGAACCACGCCGGCCCGGGCCAGGGCCGTGGTGGCCGCAATCTCTACTCGGAGCCAGTTCTCATACTTGCGTTGTTCAGACCAGATGGCGGCCATCGCCGGCCGGGTATAGCGAGCAATCATGCGGTAACTCCGAGGAAGGAGAGCTTGGGTTGGAGATGGGGCAGGGCCGCTCCCGTTACTTCAGTCCCATTTCAAGAAGCTTGTTAGACATCTTCAGTCTAAATGGAGGCTGGTTGCGGGCTGTTCCGGCCACGGCAAAGGCCTCAGCTTCGCTGCTACAGGCATGTGTAGCGCTGAGGATGTGCATTTGGAAAGTCTGCTGAGGGATGAGAGTTCAGAGCGGTCTGCCCGCTCGCCGACGAAGCAGTTCCCTGCGTTTCACCTCAATGAGAAACTCATAGAAACTCTGCAAGGTGCTGTACATGACTCCGGCGGGACCATCCAGGACGGCACCACGAACAAACATCATGTAGCACCATTTGATCAACGGCCTTGCGGGAAGCTCATAGAAGAGAGCCTTTTGGGCAACCCGGCGCTCGTGGAAGTCGCGCGCGAACAGGGCCTGAGAGAGAGAGGCCCCGTGAGTGGCTTCTCCATTGGCGAGCAGTTCGGCTTCTTTGCTGGAGTAGGAGTTGTGCTTGGTCACCCAGTGGGTGATGCCTTTGGAGAAGGCCAGATGATCGAAGGCGCCATGCAGTTGGCGGATCTCGCCGCTGACCTGGACGACTTCATTGATATTGCGGGTGTAATGGGCGTGTCCTACACGCAGGAGCCGCACGTAGTAAGGGGTCAGTTGGGCGTGCTTGAGCCACGTCCCCCAGAGATAGTCGCGGCGGCGGATGCGAAAGGCGGAGACGGAAAGGGGAGCGGCCGCGACGGCGGCCGGCATCTCCGCGATCAGCTCTGGAGTCGGCCGTTCATCGGCGTCGAGCACCAGAACCCATGGATTCTGGAAAGGAAGTTGCAAGCCGGCGTTACGCTGCGCGGCGAAGCCGTCAAAGGGGCGCTCCGTGACAACGGCTCCACGCCGGCGCGCGATCGCGGCGGTGTCGTCCGTGCTGCCGGAGTCCAGTACGTGGATGTCGTCGGACCAGGCCACGGCATCCAAGCATCCGGGAAGATCCTGCTCTTCGTTGTGGGTGAGAATGAGTACGGAGATCATGCCGAGCCTCTGCCCCGGTCCGAGGGATGGATCGCCGGTGGTTCGATCGGGGTCTCACTCGCGCCTGAAGTTTCATTCTCTTTTTCCTGCAGCACTTCGGTGTCATCCATTCCTGCTCTGCGCCTCTGCATGCGGGCCACGGCCGGATTGCCGCTGTAGACGGTCCAGGGTCTCAGGTCGCGCAGCGCCACGGCGCTCAGCCCCAGAACCGCGCCTTCTCCCACGCGCACTCCCGGCGCTACGGCGGCGCGGGCGCAGATCCAGGCATAGCCCTCGATGTGCATGCGATAGGCGATCAGGGGGAAGTCGGGGTGGTTGTAGTCATGGGTGGCGCCACATAGATAGCACCCCTGCGACAGAATGACGTGCGTATCGATCTGGATGGGGGAGGGATTGTAGATCTCGGCCCCATCGGCCACCGCTACGTGGTCTGCGCAAACCAGGTTCCACGGCGCCCATATTCTGGAGGCTGGATAGAAGTGGCAGTCCGGCCCCAGCGTGGCTCCGAAGAGACGCAGCAGAGCGGCTCGCCAGCCGTGCAGAGGCCGAGGCGAGGGCCGGTAGAGCAGAAGCCAGCAGAGATTCCACGCCAGACGACGCAGGCGGTTGCGCAGAGTGAACGCCGGTCGAGTGTAGGCATCAGCATGGTCTTTAGCGGAGATGTGTTCGGCGGCATGATAATCCGCAAGACGGCCCATGGGTCAGTTTGCCTCTCGGTTCGCCTCAGGGGAACGCGGTTTCGAAGACTGCGCCTGAAGAGATTCAAAGGTGCGCAGGATGATGGCGCTGTTGCTGCGGATATCATAGCGCCTGGCGAAGGTATCTTTGCATCTTTGCCCCATCGCCAGCCGCTCCGCAAGGGGAAGCGCGAGCCAACGTTGCAAAAGGCGGAGGGTTCCCTCCAACGTGTCCGGCTCCACCAGACCACAGCCATCGGCCGCAATCTCGGGATGGATGTTGATTTGATCGGAGATGAGCACGGGCCTGGCGCAGGCCAGGGCTTCGGCAACCGCAATTCCGAAGTTCTCCTGGTGAGAGGGCAGGACAAATGCCTCGCAGAGCGCAAAAGCCGCCCACTTGGCTTCTCCCTGCAGCATGCCGGGAAAGTGGACGCGATCCGCAACCCCGGACTGTTCGGCGATCCTCTTCAATTGGGGCTGCATTCCGGTCGGGTCGGGGCCAGCCAGGATCAGGTGCAACTCGGCGTGCGCGGGCGCTGCTCTGGCAAAGGCCTGCAAGAGCAGGTCGCAGCCCTTCTTGGGATGAATTCGGGAGAGAAAAAGGAGGTAGCGACGCCTCTCGTCCGTTGCGGCAAGCTCGGGGAACCGCTGGTACAAGGCAGGAATCAGTTCATCGCCCTGCAGGCCGGGTGGATCGGCTCCTAAAGAGACGACCATAGGATTCCAGCGCCAAAGCCAGAAGCTCTGGGTCGCCAGGTCGCGTTCCAACTCGGTAGTGAACATCACGCGCGAGGCTGTGCGCAGAACCCAGTACTGCACCAGCACCCAATAGAACCATTTCTTGAGATGCTTGAGCGGGTAACGGCGCTTGAAGTATGGATCAAGCATGCCGTGAGGGAAGACGAAAAAGGGTTTGCGTCCGGCTACTACCATGAGGACGGCCAGGCTGGTGAACTCCCATAAACCATGAACAATGACTCCGTCGAAGCGGTCGAGGTTGTTGCGCAGCCAAGGGATGAGCTGAGGGGAGTACCATGAGGCTCCCTCCGTCCCGAGAGCGTGAATACGGAAGGGGAACGCGCCGAGGAACGGAGCCCCCGAATGATCCAGCGTGGCTACCTCGGCTTCGTGGCCCGGCGGCCGAAACTGGATGATCATCCGAATGACCTCGGTAGGACCACCCGCGGCGGGATCGATGGAGCCGATGATGTGCAGAACTCGCATGGAAGTTCCCGTGGAGACGTTGGGCGGCTGGAACATATCGGGGAAACCTGACTTGATCTCGAATCGGAACCTAGATACAGGCCAAGCCCCGTGGTCCAACTCAGACTTTGTTCTCCTGCCTGTTCAAGGATGCATGCAGTGTAGGAGGAAAGTTAAGGGTATCAGTCTCTGAACCAGCCTGTGACGCAAGCCAGCGCCTGACGCAAGCCTCGGACATCCTCTTCATAGCTCCAGGAGCGGATACGCTGTTGGGCGTTGCGGCCCATGAGATGGGCTGCCTGGGGCGAAGCGAAGCAGCGGCGCAGCGCGGCGGAGAGCGCTGCAACATCGCCGACGGGGAAGACCCATCCCTCGACTCCATCGCTGATCAGATCGTAGTGGCAGCCAACATCGCTGGAGACGATGGGCGGACAGCCCGCGGCCATCGCCTCATTGACAATCAACCCCCAGGGCTCATGCCGTGAGGGCAGCACAAAGACGCTGGCGAGAGCAAAGAAGGCGGGCATCTCGGATTGATTGCGAAATCCGGCAAAGCGTACATCCCTCAACCCCAGATGCCGCGTCATTTCCTCCAGCCGGGGGCGCTCGGCGCCGTCGCCGACGATCACCAGAAAGGGGTGTTCAAAGGGAGGGGATGTGGAAGGAGAGGACGGGTTGCCAAGCAAGAGGCGGTAAGCCTCAAGAAGGTGATCGGCGTGTTTGCGCGCCTGGAGTTTGGAGGCGAAGAGAATCACGGGCCTGCCCGGAGGAATGCCTAACTCAGAGCGTAACTCTGCCTGGCGCGTTGGAGAGCTTTGGGCAAGGCGGGCGAAGTACTGGTTATCAACCGCATAGGGCATGCGGAACTGTGGAAAGCTCTCTCCAAAGTAGTGGGTCCAATAGGCCTGGTTCGCGGTCCCGATGGGAAGAACGGCGGCAATGCCGGGGCGCAGGAGATGAAAGAAGGCTCGCTTCAAGCCCAGCTTCCAGCGGCTGCGGACCCGGTCCTCGAGCCAGGATTCTGCGCGCAGCAAGACAGGGATATCCAGGGCGTTGGCGGCCAGGATGGCCTGCAGAGAGTTGGCGCCGGCGTAGCCATGCACCCAAAGGGCATCAAAGGCTGGACGGCCATCTCTTTGGCGCAGGCGACGGTAGATTCCCCGGCTGATAGGGCTGCCTGGCGATATGCTGCCTGTATCACGCCAGGATTTGAGCCACTCCGAGCGATAGCCCTCCAGCAAGGGTATATCCCAGGCAACCTCGACGCCGAAGCCCTGGTCCTTGTATCCCCGCACGGAAAGGTCTGAGCCGAAGAAAACGGTTAGGTCGATGTCTGGTTCCCGAGCGATGCGGCGGAGCAGGGGAGCCTGATACTGAATGGGATGGCTGACCAGATAAGCCAGACGAAGCTTGGGAGGCTCATCGCCGCTTCGGCAGGCGGCGCGGCGATCAGGTGGCAGCGGAGCCGTCATGGGGAGGATGCTTCCTAGGGTAAGTAAGCAAAAGTAACGTACAGATACACAAGGGCAAGCACTGTTCCAATCCCTCCGCTGGAGAGCAATTCCTTCATGGAGACGATGGGCAGGTACACGATGTCATTGGGCTCCAGGATTGGGTCGGGAGCCTTCCCGTCCAGGACTTTCTTGATGTTGTAGACCGCGACGGTGCGGTGGTCTCCGACCGTCCGAATGATGCGAAGATCAGAGAAGTGGCCCTCCCATTTGATGCCTCCACTGAGAGCCGTCGCCTCCGTGAGCGTCAATGGGGTATAGGAGTTGAGTGCAATCGTTCCTCCGGGGGTACCGAAGGCGCCGAAGATGTACACGATGCCGATGCGCGAGACCACGATCGTGTCTCCGGGAAAGACCGGGATGTTTCCCATGGCGCTACGCATGGGGTCGGTTCCCAGGTCGACGACGATGGCTTTGGCGACTCCGGGACGGTCGATGGTAACGACATGGCTGGCGGTTGGCGGCAGTCCCCCGGCTGCGGAGAGCACATCCAGCAGGCGGCGCTTGCCAACGACCGGAACAACCTGATGAATCTCTCCGATGATCGTGACCGCTTGGTTGGGGGATTGGGCGACATCGATGGTGATCTGTGGATCGCGGTACATGCCCTTGGTTTCCAGCTTTTCCGCGATGAGTTCTTCGGCCTGGGTGACCGTAAGCCCCGCCAGGTGCACAATGCCGATGAGCGGGAGCAGCGCGGTGCCATCGTTATTAATCTGCACAGACGGGCTGTAGGCCGAGTCGGAGAAAAGGTGGATGGTGAGTCGGTCCCCGATGGCGAGCAATATATTCTGCTCGCCAGGGTAGAGAATGGATTTGTCGGTTGTAGGCGCCAGATTCTGATTGTAGGCTGAGGTGCTTGATGTTGCCGGTCCACTGAACTGAGCCGGGGCGCTTCCAGCCCAACAGGCCGCGATCAGCATCAGAGTGACGACGGCGGCCGGGCGGATGGACCAGGAAATGGACAAGATCTCGGGCCGCGGGGTGGAACGTTCAAGATGGCGCTGGCGGCTCATTCGCTGTCTCCTCTGTGAGAATCGGTCTTGCCGGGGCCTCTGCCGGCTTCATGCGCAGAATCTGTCTTATCCCCTACGTTTTTGGATTCCCAACCAGAGCTGTCCATGCCCGCCGCTGCGTATCCGGTGTAGCCGTAATAGCCGTAGTAGGCGTAATACTCCGGGCTATTCATGTCCACGGCGTTCAGGACGATGCCGGTGACGGGGGCGCCGGCGCGAAGCAGCAGGTCTCTCGCGCGCTGCATGGCATGCTTGGTAGATTTGCCATGGCGAACAATCATCACCACCGCATCGGCTTGCTGGGAGAGCATCACGCTGTCGGTCACGGAGAGCAAGGGAGGAGAATCCATGACGATATGGGTGTAGATTCCTTTGCAGCGCTCGATCAACTGCCGCATGGTCTCCGACCCAAGCATCTCGGTAGGAAAGGGCGGAACCGGTCCGCTGACCAGAACATCCAGTTGGGGAATCTCCGGCACGGTCTGGATGGCGCTCTCCAGGCTGACGCTTCCGGTCAGAACAGAGGTCAAACCCACCTTTCCGTTCAAGCCAAAACGATGGTGGACGGTTGGGCGGCGCAGGTCGGCATCGATGAGAAGCACACGAACATTGCGTTGGGCCAGAACGCAGGCCAGGTTGATCGAGACGGTGGTCTTGCCCTCCGAGGGTGTGGCGCTCGTGAGCAGGATGATCTTTGGTTCCCTGCCCGCAACCGATAAGAGCAACGAAGTGCGCAGGGCGCGGAACGCCTCAGAGAACTGAGACTTGGGATTGGATAAGGTGCCCAGACTGCGCATGGTGGTGGAGAGGCGGGCTTCGTCCGAGACGCTTCTGCGCGCCCGGGGAACCAGCGCCAGGGAGGGCAACCCGGAGACGGCCTCAATCTCCGAGACGCTGCGCAGCCCCGTATCCAGACTGTCGAGGATAAACGCAAAGATGACGGAGAAGATCAGCATCACGAAGGCATCCACCGTCATGAGGTTGGAGCGAGGCCGGAGTGTGGGCCCCAGCGGGGGATAGGCAGGATCGATCGGCTCAATCTCGGTCGATTCCAGTCCTGCTTCTACTCCGGCAGTGCGCAGGCGTTGCTCCAGGCCGTCGTAGAGGGTGCGGTTGGCTTCGTACTCATGTTGCCGCAGCGTATATTGCAGCATGGTGTCGCGCAACTGATACGCAACATCTTTCTCGTGATTCAGGGCGTCGTCGGTCTCTTTCTCCATCTCCTGGGCGGCAAGATCGGCTTGTTTGGCTTCACTGATGATGCGGACTTCTTCACGCTGGATCTGCTTTTGCAGTAGAGTGATCTGCTCTTGGACGGCGATCACCTTGGGGTTCTTCGGTCCATAGGTAAGGTTAAGCTGGGCCAGATTGATGCGGGCAGCGTCGATCTGGCTGCGCAGAGAGGAGATGTTGCTGGGAGCGTAGGCGCTTCCGGCTTGATCCAGAATATTCGGATCCATGCTGGAGAGTACCTCGTAGTGCG
>JAJYZE010000084.1 GCA_021800195.1 Acidobacteriota bacterium | reverse complement strand
AGAGCTTGAAGTTGTACTCCATCGTGTTGCGCAAATACTGATTGATTACCTGCGGATACTCCCATCGCCACTCGGTATCCAGATGCGCGTAGCCAACAACGTAGAGCGTGGGGACTTTCTCCAGATTGGGCTTCTGAGGCGATTGAGCAACGCCAACCATGGAAAAGAGGAGACAAGTCAACAGCCCGAAAAGGGAACGCCTACGAGGAATCTGCATCGGTTCTCCATTTGTTCGTGAAGCACTTTGGAGCGCGTTGAAGCGCTTTGATGGATGATCTATGCCTGGTGCTACGGGCTGTTGCGAAATGCGAAGCGTGGAGCGGGCAGTCTGCACAATGCGAGAGTTCGTTTGAGTGATTGAAAGAGCCGCTGCGAGAGATAGCTCCTGCAACCACTGATCTCCCGCGACCGGAGCAAGGAAACACGAGGGCAAAAAAGAGCGATGCAAATCGCGCTCGTTAGCAGAGCAAAGTCGAATCCTCGCGCTCCAACAAGCGCCGAAAAAGGGCAAGTGACTGCACTCGGACAGGCTGTTCCACAGGCTCCTCATCAACCACCAACACCTCCTCTCCGCCTATCGGGTCTCCTTCTTTGGGTATCCGTGCCCAGATAGGGAGTAAAGGCTCAGTCGGGCCACGTTTCCCGGCAAGGAGACGTGGCCCAGAAACCTCCGCCCCTCAAAATTGAAACAGGCCTTGAACTTGTAATACTCTCGGCGTGTTCTGCTGGTCGGGGCCAATGGTTCCGAAGCCACTCCAGCCGGCTCCTGGAGTGTAGGTGGCAGGTCCGGCTCCGGGGTTGGTATTTGGACCACCAAACAGGACGGAGTTGGTTGCATTGAAGGCATCCAAACGCAGTTGGAAGGTTGCGCTCCTCCAGACCGGGAAGGTCTTCATGAGGGAGAGGTCCAGATCCGGCTCGGTCGGATTGCGGACCTGCTGGGTTCGACCGGTGAGGTTCATCAGACCGTAGGGCGGTATCCGCTGCCAGCATGCGCTTGGATCGCCGGCGGTGGAGAACCAGTCACCCATCGTGGACCCGCCCTTGGGGCGATAGCTTTGGCTACAGGTGTAATACCAGCCCGTATCCACGCCCACAGGTGTTCCACTCTCCGCAGTTACCACGGAGCCCAGGATCCAGCCCCCGATCACCGCATTGACGGGATCGGATGGATGTTTCCAGAGTAAACCTCCGCGTCCGATGGGCAGGTTGTAGACCGAGGTGAACACTAGCACATGCGTGCGGTCATTGTTTCCAATCTGATGGATGCGGTGCAGATCCTGATAGGGCCAGCCGTTCAGATACCCGTCTTCGTTGATGGTTCTTGAGAAGGTATAAGCGAGTTGGAAGCTGAGACCGTTTCCCCAACCACTGCTCACCCGCTTGTCGAGCTTGACTTCCAACCCATTGTAAAAGTTACCGCCGATAGGCGCATTAAACTGCCCCACCAAACCGGTGCCGCCCGGGCGACAATACTGGGACAGAATGGTGCGGAGTTCGACGGCGGGGATCGTCTTCGCAGTACCGCATTCCCCGGGTCCGGACATGCCGGGGACCTGGTAGTACGGATTCGGTACCTGCTCATTGAAAAACGCAGGGTTGGCGATCGCCTGCTGCTCCTCGGCCAGACTTGCCGTCCCATTCACCCACAGGAACGTGCGCAGGCGATTTGTGAAGTTACCGGCGTACCTTGCATCAAGAACGATGCCTGAACCAAGATCACGCTGGAAGCCCAATGACATAACCTGCTCGATCGGAATCCTGCGGTCCGGGAAGTCAACCTCGACCCCGCCATTGCCGAGATCGGTCTCCAAGCCCAAGCTGTCGCCCGTAGGCTTAATCAAGCCCGTTGCGAATGGATTGCCGCTCTGGAAGTAGTTCGTCGGTATGATGCCGGCGTCCAGGGATGACGTTAAGTTCGTCGTCTCGGTCATTCCCACGCTGGAGCCGCCCTCCAAGCCGAAGGAGTATAGAATTCCATAGCCACCGCGGATGATCGTCCTGGGATTGATGCTATAGCCAAAGCCGAAGCGGGGACCTACGTCGCTATAGTCGGTGTTGTAGGCATCTCGCGATTGACCATCGGTTCCGGCAAATTCGATGCCGCCCAGCACCGAGGACAGGCTGGACACGTTAATGCCGACCTTATTCCATGCGGCCACATTGCTGGCATTGGCCACGTTTCCCTGGTAGGCGGATGTTTGCCCGATTGGATTCACGCAGGTCAAGCAGATGCCGCGATTCAAGTAGTTGTGCCGTTCCCGCAAACCCCTTTGGACGTCGTAGCGGATACCCATATTCAACGTGAGGTTCCTCGTCATTTGCACGTTGTCCTGGAAGTAAATGGAATATACCGGGTATCCCTCCATGAGCGATCCGTTCCAGTCAATACCGCCGCCGGATGGATAGCCGAGGTAAAAGTTTGCCAGTGAAGATCCATTCTGGTCATTGTTCAAAGTGCTGCAGTTTGGATTTGGAGAGCCTGTAGGACTGTAACAACTTGCATTTTCCGGATCGTATTGGCTAAACCCTGAGTCGTAGGAGAATCGGCCGCTCGGATTGCCGCCGTCGTTTGGATATCCTCCGAACTGATCCTCATCGATCTCGCCGCCGTACTCCAGCGTATGTCTTGAGTGTGTCTGGGTGAAGTCCACGTTGAGCGAGTAGTCATTGGTGACGCTCGCACTGGTAAGGATGTCGTTGCCAAAGAGCGTTCTGCCGTTCACAAAGCCAGTGCCCCAGCCGTCGCTGATTTTGAACTGTGGGAGGTACTGCGTTCCGGTGGTGGGCGGCAGCGGCATGGAGAGGCCGATCGAAGTAGGATTCGTTGCCTGATTGAGACCATCCGGATTGGTTGCAGCATACCGGTTCCACGATATCTTGAAGTCGCCCGTCATGTTCGGCGAAAAGACATGGGTTACGTCCTGAGTCGCGACATAGGTCTGGTGGACGGCATCGATGGTGCCATTCTCAGCCAGGCCGGAGATGCCGTTGCTGTTGTGAAAGTCCGCTCCGTCCGAGTAGATGAAAAAGCTGTAGAGCTTGGTTCTATCGGTGAGGTTGTAGTCCACGCGAATCTGCGGCTGGTTGTAGTGGAGCAGCCCTGGATTTTGCGCAAAGTAATTGTTCCCTCTTGCCAGATTCGCGGCGCTTGGGACGTTGGGCAATGGCAGGTACTTCAAGATCGCGGTCGCGGTGGGGTTGATCATGGATCCCGGAATGGTGTCATTGGGGAACTCTGTCTGAGCCAGCTTGTTGCTGTTGCAGGAGTTCACATCTCCGCCATCAAGACAGACCGCGGATCCGGGTTGAAAGATCGGAAGACCGTTGGGAAACTCCCCTGGATCCAGCGCCCCAACCAACCCGAAGTTCACTCCGGAGTTGCCCTGATACCCCGGTCGCAAATAGGCTGGGGCGACGTTCTCAAAGAAGGAAGACTGCAGCGACTGATGGTAGCCCTCAAAACCGAAGAAGAAGAAGAGACGGTTTTTCAATATCGGGCCACCCGCCGTGATCCAGAACTGATTCTGCACCTCGCCGTTGCGAGGAGCGCCATGTAGGTTGTTCTGATAGCTGTTTGCGTCCAGAGTTGTACCCTGAAAGGCGTATCGCGCGCTTCCATGAAATTGGTTGGTGCCGCTCTTCGTTGAAGTATTCACGGTTCCACCGCTGGTGCGTCCGTAGCGAGCATCATAGGTGGTGGTCATCACGTCCATCTCTTGAACGCTGTCCAGGTTCGGAGCGACCGTCCACTCTCCGGCGCCCTGAAGGTCATAGGTGAATTGACTGGTGATGTTGGATCCGTTCAAGGTGAATTGATTGAGTCCGTATATACCGCCGCCCAGGCTGTAATTGGCCGTGTTGTCGTACCCGTTCTGCGCCGTATTCATCTGACCATAGGCCACTTGACTACCAGGAGTGGTACCAATCAGAGGGTAGATTGCTCCGCCATTCAGAGGCACGCTCTCGATGGTTCGCGCGCTGACAGGATTGTTTTCCGAAGCGTCCGCCGCGTCCAGTTGCGGCGGCGCGGCGGAGACCACCACCTGTTGAGAGACTCGGCCTACCTGCAAGGTAAAGTTCTGTTTGAAGACCTGCGTCGTGGTCACCAGCACTTTTTCCTGAATCACAGTCTTGAAGTTCTTGGCCGAGGCTGAAAGGGTGTATGTCCCAGGCAAGACGTAGGGGATGAAGTAGGCGCCCTTTGCCGTGGTGATTCCGGTATAGGTCGTTTTGGTGCTATTCTCCACGGCGGTTACCTTGGCGTTCGGGATCACCGCGCCGGACTGGTCTGAAACGATTCCGGCAAATGTCGCGCGAAAGTCCTGGGCGTTGCCACGCAGAGCTCCGCATGTGAAGACGATAGCCAAGAGGATCTTTGCCCAACGATGAGCGATGGGATGCATACTTAACCTCCTCGAAAAGTCCGTTTGTAGATTTTGACCGCCACGGCTCTTCCTGGGGCCGAAGCGTTGTGGGCCGGAAACGTTACCATGCAGGGATACAGCGCTGTCATATGAGCTTGACAATCTTCTATCACCAGAATCCTCTTGTCAAGATTTTTTTGCCGGCTTCAATATTTGAGCAAAACTAGCGCATCCTCCCCGAGGAGATCCCAGCTCTCACCTTGCCTCGGTGGATCCGATACAAGGCCAGGGTCTCACCCCTTTGCGAACCGCGGCCTCAGGAGGAACTCCCCCTTGACGAGGGATCCGGCCGGCAGCCGCAGGAGGCCCGCGGGATCAAGGATGTCTTGAGTAAAACCTGTTGCCTGGTTCTCGCTTTCGCCGGCATGGCGGCCGCCGAAGCTCCTTTGAGGTGCCGGAACAACAACTCCGCCGCCGTCTTCCCCAACTCCTCAATCGGCTGCTGCACAACGGTAATGGCGGGACGAACCGTTCCTGCAAGCTGGAAGTCGTCATAGCCAAGCAGAGCAACTTTTCCCGGGATCGGAACACTCCTTCGTTGCAGGGCCTCAAAGGCATCCACGGTGACACTGTTTTTCAAGGTAAAGATTGCCTGAACCTGGTCCGGCCCCTTGAGCATCTTCGCGATCGCCGCGTCGCAAGAGGCGTAGTCGCAAATTGCGGTACTCAGCACAGCCTTGAGGCCCGCCGCAGCCATTGCCGCCTGGTAGCCGCGCGCACGTTCGCGGATCGTGTAAAGTCCAATCTCCCCGGTGAGACAAGCTATTCGTTTGTATCCATGTGCGATCAGGTGGCGCGTTGCGTGTTTGGCTCCCACAAAGTTATCCGCCACCACCGAAGGCACTACGGCGCCGGCCACCGGACGATCCAGAGCCACCACCGGCACCGTAACACGCATCAGCAGGCTGCGCAACTCGTCGCTCTCAGCGTCTGCCGGCGCAATCACAAATCCATCCACCCGATGCTGCGTCAACGTGTTGATGGCCTCCCGCTCCATCTCTCGCTCATTTTGCGTGGTCAGCACGATCAGGAGAAAGCCGTGCTGGCGCGCTATCCCCTGCAACACTTCAGCGCAACTGGAGAAGAACGGATCGGCAATACTGGGCACCACGAGACCGATGGTGCGGGTCTTATGCCCCTTGAGCACCCGCGCGGCGATGTTCGGCAGGTAGCCCAACTCTTTGATGGCGCGCTCGACGCGCGCCTTGGTCCAAGGCTCTACGTATTCCACCCCGTTGATCACCCGGGATACGGTGGTGGTGCCCACTTCCGCACACTTGGCCACTTCCCGCAAGGTGGGATGCTTTCCTTGTTTTGTCATGGTTCGTCTCGATCCGCGCCGCTCGCAGACATGAGCGGTTTCTCATTCTTCAACAGCATTGGCATCTTACCGCTCTTTCTGTGAGGATGATTCTCCCCAAGCGGGTTTCTTTATAGCTTCTTCCATTTTGAAGGGCTCCCGAGCCACGATTGCTATAGCGTTTTCCTTGGGGAAGACGTCCATAAAGATTGTGGCCTCCGGATACACCCGCACGGACAAGCTATCACGATTGCAGCGGGTAAAGCGCCCAAAGAGCTCGCAGCCCTGCGTTCCATCTGCACGAAAGGGCCCTTGCAGGTAGCTTGCCATGAAAGAAAGGAAAGGCACATTTGCGCCTGGAGATCCTTTGCCGCGGGCTTAACCCAAGTTGAGCCAACCGGCAGATTGGACGCAGGAACCGGACCATCGGGAAAGCTGCCGTGTAAGGTTCGTACGACAGTCTTTCAATTTTGCACACGCAGTCCGCGGCCCATGTTGCCGCGCGCACGACTTCGCCGACAATCTTGAAACGATGGAGCAACTTGAGGTTGCCCCGCCCATTTCGGATGAAAGAGCGTGCCCGTCTACATGCAAAATCGCTGCAATACCGCCGCAAATGGACCTTACGGAGAAGAAGAACGAAGAAGTTGAGAGGAGCGGACAGGTAAGATCACCGGTCTCCGCGAGGCATAAGACGAGAGTTTCACCGACATCCAAAGCTTCGGGCCTTTGGGCTCTCCCGCATCAGGCTGTCTATCCGTGCGCCTGATGGTCCGTTCCTTTCCGAAAGGACCGCGTCCGCGCGATATCGGGGCCGAGGATCTCCTGAGCGTCGGCCTCTGGCTCCTCTGGGATCGGGGCCTCCGTGCGCGGGTGTTCCGCTTCGAGGTGGTTACGGATCAGACCGTCCTTGAGAATGGCAAAGGCTTCCTCCGGAGTGTCCGCGAACTGGAAAAGATCCAGGTCTTTGACGGCGATCGCTCCCTTGTCGGCCAGCATCTCCAGGTTGATGACTTTTTTCCAATAGCTGGATCCATAGATGACGATGGTGATGGGTTTGGAGAGCTTTTGGGTCTGGTCCAGCGTGAGCAGTTCGAACATCTCATCCAGGGTGCCGAAGCCGCCCGGAAAGACGACCAGCGCCTTGGCCAGATAGGCAAACCAGAACTTGCGCATGAAGAAGTAATGAAAGTTGAAGTTGAGCGAAGGCGTGATGTAGGGATTCGGCTGCTGCTCAAAAGGCAGCATGATGTTGAGCCCGATGGTCTTGCCGCCTGCCTCCCAGGCTCCTCGATTGGCCGCCTCCATGATGCCTGGGCCGCCGCCAGAGGTGATGACGAAGCGGTGACGGCGGCCGGGAAGGCCCTTGGACCACTGGGTCATCAGACGCGCCAGGGTGCGGGCGTCCTCATAATAATTGGCCATCTCCACGGCCGCCTCGGCGCGTTTGTGGCGAAGCTCTGAAGCCTCACTCTCCCCGCTGCGGGCGGGTTGCTCTTCCGGAGGAGCAAGGGTAACGGATCCGGTATTTTCCAGCAGTTCGAGCTCCCGGAAGGCCACGTCCCGGGCGCGGAAGCGGGCTGAACCGAAGAAGACCACGGTGTCCTGGATACGCTCACGGCGAAAACGAGCCATCGGTTCGTTGTACTCAGCCAGCAAACGGATGGTTCGACCTTCAGCGGAGTTGAGAAACTCGGGGTTTTCGTAGGCCAAAAGCGCGGAGGATAGGGGAGCAGGGGCGGGCTTGGGAGTGTGGTTGCCAGACATGCACGATTCTCTTTTCGTTAGCCAAGGTAGTCGCGGTAGTGAAGGAGCTCGCTGACGCCGATCCAGACATCGAGCAAACCGATGCCGGAGACGATGCCGCGAACCCAGCCTGTGTTGAGGATGCCTTGCAGACGAGGATGGGCGAGCAGCCAGCCGTTCTGGTCCCAGTAGCGGGGCGACCACGGGAGCACAGCCAGCAAGGCACCGATGTAGAAGCAGAACAGCACCAGAACCACCAGGCTCATCCGCTGCAACCAGACCGGCGCAGGCGCGGAGGCTCGGGAAGGTGCGGAGGCCTGAGAAGACGGCGCCGAATCCGCTCTGGCCGTCGCCTGCGCTATGGGTTCCTGGTGAACTGCCATCGTCTCCTAACGTTATCAGGGTCGGACGCCGAGGGCGAGGGGGTGGGGGATGGATCCTCAGCCTGCGTCTGGCCTCGCACCGGGCTCGGGCACAGAGAGATAAATGGGAACAGCGATCTTTATCCTATGAATGGGAGCCCGGACTGTACTTCACAGAGCCGGCCGCCGGGGCTGGATAGGTCGCTCGCAGGCCGGCGGCGATCTGCGCTGCCGGTTCGTCAACGCCGCGCGAATCCAAGCCAAAGCGAACGGTGTTGTGTTCACCGCTGATGGAGACCGGAAGTTGCAGGCCGGCGCCTGGCGCCTTGAACACGGAGTTCAAGGACAGCAGCAGGACCGACTTCCATCCGGTGACCATCTGCGAGGCCTTTGCCTGCGTGCGGACAAAGCCGACAAACTGGAAGGCGCCTGCATTCAGAAAATAAGCGCCATGGAGCTGCGCCGTACCCCCGGGGACGACATAGTTCAGCGAAGGGACCACCAGCATCCCTTGATCGAAGGAAAACTCGACCGCCATCTGGGACGCGGCCTGAGGCTGGCCGTTGCCGGCTTGGGCCGCAGCCGCCTCTCTCGGCTCGCCCTGGGCGCGCAGACTCAAGGAGTCGATACGGTCCTGCAACTTGGCGTTCGTAAACCGGAGATCATGGAGGTTCATCGTGCCCTCCGCTTCGAGCTTTTGGATGACGCGCTCGCTGCCGGGCGGAATGTGGATCCGGGCGTCAAGCGTCACCGTGCCAACCATAGCGGGCTGGGCAGATCTCGTGGTCAGTCTTAAGACATCTTCGATTCGCCCGTTGGGCATGTGCGCCACCAGGTGAATGTCATGGCCCTTGCCGTGAATATTCATGATGCTGCCCTGGGCGGTGAAATGGGAGTGCTGCAGCACGGCCTGAACGGAGGAAAGCGTGGTGTCGCCATCGGTGGCATTCACATACGCATGGAAGGTGGTGGATAGGGGCAGCGGATGGCTGCTGACGTCGAGCCGGAAGTCAGGCGTCCGGGCAACTCCGTTTACCTCAATCTGATCCAGCCGACCGTTGAAATCGCCTTCAGAGAATAGGGTCCCGGCGATACCCCTGATGCTGCTCAGGTCTACGTTGCGAAAGGTGTAGTGTCCATCAACAGGGGTGGAGCGGGGATCAGTGTGGTTCCAGGGGCCGAAGTGGCCGATAGCATGGATGTCGCCGACTGGCTTGGGGTTGATGATCTGTGCGTCGTAAAGCAGAGCCCTGCCCGGTCCTCCCGCGCTCGCCTCCGGTACGGTGAGCTTCAGATTCTGGATGCGAAGGATCAGCGGGGCTTTCCCCGGCCCGCTGGGCGCAAAGGAGAGCGTGGCGTTCCTGCACTCGATGCTGTGCAGAGTGATGCGGATCGGCGGCTTGGGCGCGGCGAGCCCCGGCGGACTCCCTGCGCCGCCCGGCTCCCGGTGCCGAGGAAGGTGGAGATTCAAGCCATCGATGCTTACCCAGGCCAGATCAAGGTGACGGTGCAGCAGCGCGGTCAGCGAGGCGCGGAACCGGAAGCGCCGGAGGCTCAGCAGAGGCTGGCCGGAGTCAACCGGAAAGCTCGCAGGGCCAAGCACCCGCAGTCCGCTCCCCTCCACCTCAATTCCTCCCCATCCTTTCACCACGGAGGCCTGCAGCGATCCAAGTTCGACCGGCGCGTGGAACCGCCCGCTGAGCGTGGCGACGACGCTGGAACGCAGCAGCGGTCCAAGGTGCCGGGCCACATACTCCGCGGCCGCAAAAAAAACGAAGAGCGTAAGGGCCAGGCTGAGGCCGATAGCGCGAAGCCAGCGCCCGCGGCGGGAGGGCGGCCATTGGCCGGAGGCCTGGGCTGGACTGGAGGGTTGATTACCGCCCGAGCCTGGCTGGTCTCCCCCCGCGGAGCCGCATCCGACTTCACTTTCCTTCCCGTTCGCGTTCGTCTCAGCCAAGTTGCATGCTCCGCTCTTCCACCTCGAAGGCTTCTCCCCAGTCTCGCATGAGGGTTCGACGCGCTCCAAGCCGAAGAAGGCCCAGCGCGCCCAGAGTTGCGGATGAGAGAATGGAAGGGATGCTTCAACTCTCCGGGGCCGGCAAACGCTACGGCCATAAGCTCCTCTTCGAAGACGTGAACTGGCTGATCACGCCCAATGAACGCACCGGCCTGGTGGGCGGCAACGGCACCGGCAAATCCACGCTGCTGAAGATCCTGGCTGGGTTGGAGACGCTGGACTACGGGCAGAGAACGCACATCAAGGGGATGACGCTGGGGTATCTTCCCCAGGATGGGCTGGCGCTGACCGGACGCACCGTCTTCGAGGAGTGCCTCTCCGTCTTCGACCAGTTGCGTTCCATGGAAAAGGAACAGGAGCGGCTCACTCACGTCCTGAGCGACGCCGACCCGAAGTCGCGCGAGTATGCTGAGGCCGCCGACCG
>JAJYZE010000083.1 GCA_021800195.1 Acidobacteriota bacterium | reverse complement strand
TCCGTGGAGTGCTTGGTGGTGTGTTCAAAGCTGATGGTCAAGGACTGCTGCGTCTTGGGCAGCTTGGCTCCGTGCATCGGAGTGCGCCCCAAATCATCGCCGCTGGGATAAGGAATGCCCCACTCGCCGGTCTTCTTGCTGAGGATCAACTGCCAGGGTGTACCTGGCGCCTGCGGCAGCGTGAACATCGTGTAACTCCCGGCAGGCACGTGCAGCGTGCCGATCTTCAGGTCGCCGGTAGTCACAAAGCTGGTCGCCTTGTTAGCTCCAGTCCGCCAGACCTGGCCGTAGGGCACAGACCACCCACGATGACCCGGCCGCGCTTGGCAGGCGAGCCGTAGTGGATGGTGATGTGGATTCCGCCAAGCGAGACGGACGTCATAGCGGGGGGCTGAGGAGCTTCTCATTTTGAGCACCGCTCGTCCCACTCATGGGACCACTCATTTGGCGAAAGGCGGCGAAACTGGCGGCAAGAGAAAAGACTAAGCTAAGCGTAGCCAAGCGAGCAGGAACTTTGATGGGCCCAATGCTACCTCAGAAGCGAGGATTTGGAGCGCGACCCACCGGCTCTGGACGGCTTTCTGCTAGGCTAAGGGTGTGCGCCCGTAGCTCAGCTGGATAGAGCGGCAGCCTCCGAAGCTGTAGGTCAGAAGTTCGAATCTTCTCGGGCGCACCAGCCTTCCTCTTTCCACCTGTGCCGTCACCCTCTTCGAGTGTGAGCGATCCCGATCTCGTTTTTTGGCCGTTGGAGACGTGGGTCGGCAGGATGCTGTTGGTCGGCAGGATGCTGTTGGCCCGGTTCGCCCCTATCCCCAGGCATCGACCGTCACCGTGCGGACACCCTCGCGTTGGAACCTCCGCAGGAGCTCCTGAGCGGCTTGCACGCTGGCACGGCGGTCGACGCCGATTCCTTGCTGATGCCCATCATGCAGCAGAATATTGGCGCCCTTGTGTTGACGCCGGGCCCGCGTTAAACCTCGCTCGATGTGGGCCACGATGGTTTCGGAAGCGATCGGCCGCCAGTCGTAGCCCATGGCGTTCCACTGCACCAGCTTCAATCCCAGCTCTCGGGCAGCCTGAAAGACCACCGGCCGGCGCGCACCGTGGGGTGGGCGGAAGTAACGCACAGGAGCGCCGATTGTGTCCTCCAGCGCGTGATTGCACTCGCGCAGTTGCTGCCGGATCACCCGGGAGGACTGGAAGCTGAGCCAGGGGTGCGTCTGCGTATGGTTGCCGATAAGGTGCCCGGCGGCGTGGACGCGGCGCACGATCTCCGGCCGCTCCCGGACAAATCGGCCGATCATAAAAAAAGTGGCGCGGGCGTTGTAACGCGCCAGAACCTCCAGGAGCGCGTCCGTGGCTACATCGTTGGGGCCATCATCGAAGGTCAGCGCGGCCTCATTGGGATCGCCTCCGGCCAGTATGGTGCGTCCGAAGATCTGCGAGGTGGGGCTGAGCGCGGCGTAGGTCAGGGTAAGTCCCGCCGAGGCTGCCACAGCCGCGGCGGCGGCCGCCAGCGGGATCTCACCCGCCATAGCCGGAATCATCAGGTTGGACATGGCTACTTCTTCAGCAGTGCAAGAACCTCTTCGGCGTGACCTTCCGGTTTCACCTTGGCGAAGATGTGATCCAGCCGGCGGTCCGGACCGATCACAAAGGTGCTCCGCTCGATGCCGGTCACCTTCTTGCCATACATCTTCTTCTCTTTGATGACCCCGAACCGATTGCAGATGGTCTGATCCGCGTCTGCCAACAAGGGGTACCGGAGACCGAACTTTTCGGCAAACTTCTTCTGCGCCTTCACCGTGTCGCGAGAGATGCCCAGCACCACCACGCCGGCACCTTGCAACTGCTTGAAACGAGCCAGCTCAGACTGAAAGCCGCAGGCCTCCACCGTGCATCCCGGCGTGTCTGCCCGAGGATAGAAGAACAGCACCACCTTCTTGCCGGCAAAGTCGGACAGGCGGACCGAATTGCCGTCCTGGTCGGGCAGGCAGAAGTCTTCGACGATATCGCCAACTTGCATGAGAGAACCTCCAGAAGGCGCAGCGCGGAGATTGAAGATGCGCGGCGCGCAAAACGTTCCGTCAAAAGAGTCAGGCCCGCACCACGGCCAAGCTCCGGACAGTTACGGGTTAAGCCTCGGCCAGGCTGGTCTGCTCCCTCGGGTCATCGACACCTTCGTCAGAGACAGCATCGGCACCCGACGAGGGGAAGTAAGCGCTGGAGACATACTGGCTCAGCATCCGATGCGTGTTGAAGAAGGAGCCGTTGATGGCCAAGCAATGGCGGCGCAGACGCGCCCAGCGGGGCTTGTCGGCATACATCGGCGCAACGCAATGCTCCAGCTTCTCATAGACGCGTTCGGCTTCGATGGCCTCGTCCTCACAGTTCTCAATGGCCCAGCCGGTGATGTTCTCCGCGCAACCCTCAATCCACCAGCCGTCTAGCACGCTCAGGCTGGGAACGCCGTTCAGAGCGGCCTTCATGCCGCTGGTGCCGGAGGCCTCATAGGGGCGAAGCGGCGTATTAAGCCACACATCCACGCCATTGGTGAGTTGCTCTCCCAGCTCCCAGTCGTAGTTCTCCAGATAGACGATGCGCAGCATGCTTTGCTTGAGTCTGGAGGCCACGGCGAAGATATCGCGAATCAGGCTCTTACCCGCATTATCGGCCGGGTGCGACTTGCCCGCCATCAAGATCTGCAGTCCGCCGATCCGGCCAGCGATCTTCATAAGGCGCTCAGGCGAGTGCAGCACGAGACTGGCGCGCTTATAAGTTGCCACACGGCGGGCAAAACCCAGGGTAAGCACGTTCGGGTCCAGCACCATTCCGGTGCGCTGCCTTACAGTATCCAACAGGCGCCGCTTGCTGATCTGGTGAGTGGCCTCGATCACCTCGGGCTCAATGCCGTACACCGAACGGAAGTAATGCTGATCCTGGCGCCACGCCGGAATCTGGTTATCCAATAGAGCCTGAAACGGCTGGGAGAGCCAGGTGGCGGCATGCACTCCGTTGGTGATGGCATGCACGGGGTACTCCGGGAACATCTGTTGCGAGACCTTGCCATGCAGCATGGAGACGCCGTTGACAAAGCGCGAGAAGCGCAGGGCGATGTAGGTCATGTTCAGCAGGTCATTGTGCAGCGCCCCGAAGCGCTCAATCGCCGCGGAGCGGTCAGCCCCTAACACCTGCATCATCTGGTCCAGTCCAAACTTGTCGTGCCCGGCCGGAACCGGGGTGTGCGTGGTAAAGACACACTGCTGCTTCACCGCCTCCGCATCCGCTTCAGTGGCGCTGCTCAGGGGAGCCGGAGCCACCCGCTCCTCCAGCAGCCCAATCGCCAGCAGAGCGGCGTGGCCTTCGTTCATATGACACACCTCAGGCTGGCAACCCAGAGCATGCAGCAAATGGATTCCACCCAGCCCCAGCACCGCTTCCTGACAGAGACGGTAATACGTGTCACCGCCGTACAGATGATCCGTCAGCCGGCGATCCCACGGATCGTTGCCCTCGATATCGCTGTCCAGAAGAAATACCGGAACGATGTGGCCGGTGACGCCAACCACGTCAAACCGCCAGGCGCGGAGCGTGATCTCCCGGCCCTGCATGGACAGGGTCACCGTCTGCCCCGCATCCGGCAAAGTGGTCTCCGGTGACCACTTTACGTCGCTCTCCGTCTGCTGGCCGGAGCCATCCAGGTGCTGCTCAAAGTATCCGCGCCGGTGCAGCAGCGAGATCGCGACCATGGACAGGCCCATGTCCGCCGCAGAGCGCAGAGTGTCGCCCGCCAGCATGCCCAGACCGCCAGAGTACGTCGGCAGCGTCTTGGACAGGGCGATCTCCATCGAAAAGTACGCGATGGTGCGATCGGAGATATCGAAAGGTGCGGATGAGATACCAGTCGATGCAGGTGACTGAAGATTCATGAAAAACGTGATCCTCTTCTGGTTCAGGCTCACTACCTCGCTTGGGCGTTCTTCGCCGGCGGGATAGCCGAATCTGACCGGGCGCTGCGTTCGCAATCGGAAGATGTATCGGCAGAGATTCAGCCCTGATCAGGGCTTGGTTTTCAACGCCGCCAACAGCCACTTCTCCAGTCGTCAGTCTATCAAGATTTAAATCAGAAAATCGACCGATGAATCGATTGCGTCATGCGTAAATATGAACCATTTTGACGCCAGGCCCGGGGGTTTCCGTTGCAAGCCGGGCAGATCACCGGTCGCAACGCCACGGCGCTGGACTCTACATCGCCTTGAATGTTCGTCTTGAGCAGACTCTGGTCAGACACTTTTGAAGCCGAACTTGAGATAGAACAGACCCACGGCGAATGCCAGCACCCAGGCCAGCGTGGCGTTCGCCAGCGCGGCAGGAATTCTCTTGCGCGCGGTGGCAATCAGTAGAATTAGCGCATAAAAAGCCAGCATCAGCAGGATGCCGTCATAGACGAAGACTCGGCCGGGGCCGATGCGGAAGCTGAGCGCGGGCAGAAGGTGAAGGGCGGGAAGCAAGACTGACCCGGCGGCAAAGGCCAGCAGGTACAGAATGAACTGAAGAATGATCGAGAGAAGACGCTTCATCGGGCTTTCCTTTCTTTACTTTACTCTCCATCCGGGCAGGCTGCGAAAAGGCCGGCTCGGAGAATCCAGTATGGCCCCGAAATAGCCCGACCGAGCTACTGTGCCGCCTCAAAGGCGGCCAGCCGCCGCTCCAGCTCCCACTGCGCCGCCGCCTTTTCGCTGCGGTTGAGCAAGGCTCCACAGGCTGGGGACGGCCGGCTGGCCGGGGTGATGGGAGCCGCGCAGGGCGCTTGCCGTCCGCTGAAGTCGTCCGGGTGAGCCCACAGGCTTGGGCCATGCAGAAATGAGTGCTCCAGCGAAGTTCGAGCCGAGCGCTTCAAGTCCAGGTAGGTCAGCCCCTGCTCCTCCACCCCGCGCACATACTCATGGGTGAGGTTGATGCGAGAGACGCCTTCATCATCGGTGGAGAGCGCCCAGGGAACATGCGCGGCCTGGTAGGCCCGCAGCGGATGCGCCCGGCCCTGGATCCCCAAGATCACCGCATTCGAGGTCAGGTTAATCTCCACCATGATGTGCCGGGCGGCCATCTCCTTCAGCAGAGCCTGGGGACGGTCTTCATAGAGAACATCCACGCCGTGTCCGATGCGTCTGGCGTGGCCCAGGTCGATGGCCTCGCGGATATGGAAGCTGAGGCCCGCGGGAGGAACCATCCCCGGGGCCAGCTCACCGGCATGCAGCGTCACCGGCACCTCAGGATACACGCGGTGCAGATAGTCCAGCATCTCCATCTGGAGGTGGTAATCGCGCATCGAGAGATATCCATCCTCGGGCATGACAAAGTTGATACCCACCACATCGGGCGAGCCAGGATCGGCTCTGCGGGCCGCCGAGACCACCTCAAAGCCCAGCAGCGTCTGCGCAAAGACCTGCTGCGGAGGATAACCGCGCAGCACCTGATAGAGCCAGTGAACCTTCACCGCGCAAGCCGCAGAAGCCGGACCTGCGCCCGAAGCCTGCCCGCCGCTCGCACAGTGCTCCAGAGCGTTGCGCCGCTGTTCGGCGGCAGCGAACTCCGCTCTGTCCACGGCTACCTCGTCATCGAGCCCCGCGGAGAGAAGCCGCCGGCGCAATTGCGCCAGTTCGGCAAAGCTGACGTCACGGCCCGCATCGGCAGGCCAACCGAGCTTGTAGCCCAGCGAAGCGGCGCGGGAGAACTGAGGAGTATGCATGATCTCCAGGTACTGCTCGTTCTGCGCCGCGGCGCGAGTTACCACCTCGTCCAGCCACTCGCCGGCATCGCCCTTCAGCACGCCGAAACGGGCAAAGGTCGAGAAGAACTGATCATGACCACTCACTCCCTGACTGGGCACGAAGGAACGCATCGAGAGGCTGTCTAGCAGATCGTCATACAGCGGCTGATCCTGCAGGACAGAACTCGCCGCGACCTCACCCGAGGCGCAAACCGTGCGCTGAGCCGGATCTGGAGCCACCAGGCGGACCGCATCTCGGCCTTGGGGCGTCGCCGGACTGGCGCGGCCCAGGGAGGCGACACAGAGGCCCTGGCGAGCCGCCTCAGCGATCAGGGTCTCCGCGTAGACTGCGCCCGAGAGATGCATGTGCAGGTCAGCGCCCTTGGGAAAACCTTTGAGCATGGCGTAGAGCTCTCCCGGCCCCATCGCTTTGGCCCGCTCCAGCGCGCGCGTAGCGCGGACCTCACCGGGGCTCATCCCGGCGCGAGACGCAGCATCCGCTCTGACCGGCGCAATCGAGGTTGCGGCTTTTCCGCTCTGTAAGGCGGAGCCACACGCGGAGCCACTCGGGGCGAACAGGCCCCATAAGATGAAGAGAGCGAAGCCGGTAGGTTTCATGCCTCGATGCCTTTCCTTGCTTCAAGTGCTTGAAGAATATCGCATGGACCTCTTCCGGGAACACCGGATCCAACGCGGCACGGCTCCTCGGGACGCAACCGGCCGGCCAAGGGCTCGCTCAGAATCGAGCATCGCTTCAAGTGCATCCAGGGGGCCGCGGAAGCATGGGCGCGGGACGTCATCCTAAATCCCACCGCAGCCGCCAAGAAGTCATCGCGTAGTACCATCAACCTAACCGCCGCGCCGCACCTTCAACTGCGGGCGGTAGATGCTCCGAAGCTCTCACAAAGACTCTCTGATGCTGCAAAGAAATGGGGTGTTGATTTATGGCAAAGCGAAAAGATTCGATCACTCGCAGACAGGCTCTGGCTAGTTTAGGCGGTGCGGCTTTGGGTTCCGCACTGTCGCCCGCGCTCTTGTCAGCTCAAACCGGCAGCGAAGATCTCACACCGGGTCCGGCACATATCTTGAAAAGCGTGGTGGACAGTCATCCCTCGGGCAAGCCGAACATCCTGTGGATTACGGGAGAAGGCGTTCCTATCCATGCCCTGAGTTGCTACGGGAGCAAGCTGATGGAAACACCGAATATCGACCGCATCGCCAAGGAAGGGATGCGCTTTGAAAACAGCTTTTGCACCAATGCGCTGTGCGCCCCCAGCCGCGCCACCCTTCTCACCGGAACGTATAACCATGTGAACGGTCAGTTGACGAATGAAGGCACTCTGCCCGACGGCCGGCCTTGCTTTGATCCATCTCAGGAAACCATATCCAAAATCTTTCAACGCAATGGTTATCAGACCGGGATCGTTGGGAAGTGGCACCTGGCGGTCAATCCGGGAGACGTAGGGTTCGACTATTTCGTATTCAAGAACGGAGCGGGCGGGCCTTATTACAGCCCGAGGGGCTATCTGCGAAATACAAGTCTGGGGAGCAAAGAGATCCACAAAGAAAACTATCCCGGGTACATCACCGACAATATGACCAATTTCGCCATTGAAGGGATGCAGCAATTCAAAAAGCCGTTCTTCATGATGATGCAGTTCTTCAACGATCATCGCCCTTTTCAACCGCCGCACCAATATGAGCACATTTACGACGACGTCCGGATTCAAGAACCAGGCACCTTCTACGATGACTACTCCATGCGCGCCGCGCCCGCCAAAGAGGCGCGGATGCGGATCGCCGACATGCCGGACTTCAACCCTCCACAGGATTTAACAGAGCGGCAACGGAAGCAGTGGAACTACCAGAAATTCATGGAGCATTTCCTCGGGACCCTTCGCGCCCAGGATGACAATATGGGCCGTCTGCTGGACTATTTGGACAAATCCGGACTCGCCGACAACACCATTGTTGTCTATACAACCGATCACGGGTTCTTTCTCGGCGATCACGGATGGTTTGACAAGCGCTTCATGTATGAACAGGCGATTCGCGTCCCTTGGATGATTCGATATCCCGGCCATGTGAAGCCGGGAACCGTAAGCAAAGACTGGGTAGTCAGCATCGACAATGCGCCCACGGCGCTGGACCTGGCCGGCTTGCCAATCCCCGAGCAGATGCAAGGCAAGAGCCTGAAGCCGGTGCTTGAGGGAAACACTCCCCAGGATTGGCAGAAATCCTTCTACTATCACTACTACGAATTTTATGATTCGGAACACTGGGTGCTGCCCCACTATGGAGTGCGAACCGACCGCTACAAGCTGATCAGCTATTACACGGTGAACGAGTGGGAGCTATTTGACCTGCAAAAAGATCCGGATGAGATGGAAAGTCTCTTCGAGTGGTCTGGCTACAAAGTTCATCCCGGTTACGAGGAGATCGTGCAGGATCTCGTCGCCCAACTCAAAGCGTTACGTGAAAAATACAAGGACACAACCGGCAGACCCGTGAGACTTTGGCCGACGGATAGTTATAACTGAACTCTCCGGCGGAGGGATCTTCTCTGCGAAGTCTCAAGGAAGGCATCCTTCGACGCCTTGCTTCGGGCGATACGGAATGAAAGCAACGGAGCCGTGCATCTTCCCCCGGAATCCGGGCACGCCGGAATCCGGGCACAATGGAGGAGCAGAACGGGCTGCACCCGAACCCGTCATCCCCTTCGCCCGCTTCCCTCTGGGGACGGCGAAGAGTTGATGCGGCGCGGATGGCCATCTTCCGCAACTGCTGGGGTGGAAGGAGCACGCTACGGCAAGCCTGCTCCGGAGTTGCCGTGCTCCTCCGCCTTGGGCGTCCGGATCCGAGCGTCGTAACGGGAACATCCTCTCTCGATATCCGGCCATCCCCCAGCGAATCCTTCCGCGTCGCCGTGAGGGTTGCAGGGCGGGATAGAGTGAGAACGGGTATTCTGATCTCAGTGAAGATGGCCCGACATTGAAGAACTGGTTTCGAAGAACCAAGGGCGACGAGCCGGTTGCGACGAGGGAGAAGCGGCTGGGATGCTCAGCCCCCTGGATGTGGAGAGCCACTGCATTGACGAATCCACTTCGCACTCTGATGCCGGCCGCCTGGGCAGCCACCCTCTTGGCTACCGTATGGGCCACCGCTGGCGGCGCGCAGGAGGCGGCAAAACCTGCGCCGGATTTCACGATTCTCCTGCGGCGGATGGACGTGGATGTGGACGGCGCTCCCAACGCCTATGGCCCCCCGGGCTCACACACGCTGGACAAGCTGCGTGATGCACGCTACCGGGGCCTCCCTTTCGGCAAGATCGTAGGCTACCTGACCGACGACGACCATCCCAACATTCCGATCGTCCAAGGACCGAACGATCCTTATCCCGGTCTCTACATCTCACAGACCGCTTATACGGATCCGGCGATCACCACTCCGAGCAACCCGCTCCGCTACGTGAATGCGGCGAAGATCAACTACGTGGTGCTGGGCAGGAAGGAGCGCAAGCTGGGAGCACGCCTGGGGGATTTTGTGACGGTAACCAGCTTGCGCACGCACCGGACCGTCTTTGCCATCGTCGGCGACGACGGCAACCCCTCCGGCAACGAGGGCTCTCTACACCTGCTGCAGGATCTGGGCTATCCCTTCCACGACGGGATCAACGGCTCCGTGACCCACCGCGAGATCGAGGTCCACTTCTACCCCGGATCCAACCCACAGCATCTGTTTTTCCGCACCCAGGCCGCGCTGGACGCCGCTGCCCGGACGCACATTCCGAAGGCCAGGGGAACAGAGTAGGCCAGGGTGACCGGCGAGGGGCGGGCCGGAGGGGAGCTCTGGCGGCAGTTGCTCCTCCTGAGCATCGGGCCGGTGGTCTCCGGCTACAGGCGCAAAGGTCACATCGCAAATCCGGTCGGCGGCATCCAAATAGTTGCGGGCCTCAGATTTCCGGCATCCGATGGGCGCGACGCTTGCCGTCGGCTTGGGGGGTTCTGCTTCTGTACTTCTGTATTTAGGAGTTGCACATGAACTATCGCTCACTTGGCCGCTCCGGCCTGAAGGTTCCGGAGCTCTGCTTTGGCACGGGAACTTTTGGCTGGGACGACGAGTTTTTCAAGTCCTGGGGCCACGTTCAGGATAAGGAAGCTGCTCACCTGATTGACGTTTGCATGGAGGCCGGTTGTAACTTCTTCGATACGGCCGACATTTACTCCAACGGCCAAAGCGAGACGGTTCTAGGCCGGGCGATCGCGCACCTGCGGCGCGAAGATGTGCTGATCTCGACCAAGGCGACCTTCCGCGGCGGCAACATCGGCCCCAATGGCGTAGGCAGCTCGCGGTATCACCTGATCGAGGCTCTCGAAGGGTCACTCAAGCGGCTGAGAACGGAGTACATCGACGTCTATCACATGCACGCGTTCGACGCCACGACGCCAGTGGAGGAGACGTTGAGCACGCTGGACAAGATGGTGCGGGACGGCAAAGTGCGCTACATCGCCTGCTCCAACTTCT
>JAJYZE010000082.1 GCA_021800195.1 Acidobacteriota bacterium | reverse complement strand
GTTCTGCCCACAGGTGAGCGTTCTCACCGCCCCACACTCCGGAGATCGGGATGGCGGTATCCAGTGCGTAGTACTGCTCCACCCGTCCACCCAGCAGAGAGACCAGCGGGCCCGGCTGGCGTTCCGTCTGAAGACCATTGTCGACATTCTTCATCCCTGAACGCTGGGTGAGGACCAGGTGGCCTCCGTTTTGAACGTAGCTGATCAGGTTGGCCGCTTCCCGGTCCGTGATGAGGTTGAGCGCAGGGGCGATAACCAGCTTGTACTGGGAGAGATCGACGTCCGGGCTGACAATGTCCACCGAGTGCGCCAGGGCGCGGATGGCGCCGTAGTAGGAGACCATGGCATCAATCGGACTGAAGGCCTTGTTATGGCGCTGCCAGTTGATGGCCCAGTAGCTCTCATAGGAGTGCAGGATCGCGACCTGGGAGCGGACCGTGGTGCCGGAGAACGCCGGGCCGGCCTTCGCAAACTCGCGGCCAACCTGGGCGACCTCGGAGTAAAGCGGGACCGGGGTGCCGTCGGGGCCGACCAGGGTGCCGTGGTACTCCTCCTGGCCATTCAAGGCCGAGCGCCACTGCCAGTAAGAGACGGCGTCGGCGCCGTGGCCGATGTCGAGCCAGGCCATGGCCCTCACCTCGCCCTTGTCCAGTGCATTGTTATCCGGAGACCAGTTGACGGATCCGGGCTGGGTCTCCATTACCCAGAAGTTCTTGCGCAGGAAGCCGCGGGTCAAGTCGTGCTCGGCTCCGTTGGAGACCGGGTTGAGCTGGCCGGTGCCGACGTAGTCATCCCAGGAAGCCATGTCGAGGTCGCGAGTGACGGTGTAGGCGTCGTATCCGTCGAAGAATCCCATCATGTTGGTGGTGATGAACTGGCGGGAGGCAATGTTGGGACGCAGGGCGCGTAGTTGATTCGCCTGATAGCTGCGCCAGGTGTCGGAGACAAATCGCTTCCAGCTCAGCAACAGGCCGGGGTTGCCACGGTTGGTTTCGATGGGAATCTGGCTCCAGGCGGTGTAGGTCTGGCTCCAGTAGGCGGTGGTCCAGCGGGCGTTCAGGTTGTCCAGGGTCTGGTAACGGTGATGCAGCCAGTTTTGAAACTGTGCCTGGGCGATGGGTCCATAAGACAGGGTCGCGTACTCATTGTCGATCTGCCAGCCGATCACATCCGGATCATGGCCAAAACGCCTCGCCTCCTGCAGCACCATTTGGTAGACCAGTTGGCGATACAGTGGGTCAGCCCAGTTGAACTGCTGGCGGTTGCCGTGCTGGGCCCGGTGGCCGTCACTTTTGATGCGCAGCGTCTCGGGATACTTGGTGGTAAGCCAGGCGGGTGGAGCGGCGCTAGGCGTTCCGATCACCACCGCGATGTGGTGGCTCTCGGCAGCCCGGATCGCGCGATACATCCAGTCCAGATGATAGTCGCCTTCAGACGGCTCTAGCCTGGACCAGGCAAACTCGCCGATGCGGACAAAGCGGACGTGGGCCGCCTCCATCAGGTCCAGGTCAGCGTTCCAACGCGACTCCGGCCACTGCTCCGGGTACCAGGCCGCGCCTAGATACAGCGCCGGGGAGGAAGAAGCGGCCTCTGCCGGCGAAGAACCTGGCGCGGCAAGCCGCTCACCGGGGGCGCCGTTGGCCTGACGGAGGAGCAGCACCGCGGCAGCAAGACAAAGAGGCAGAGAAAGGCGGAAGATTTTCATAGAAAGATCCTACGCGATCCGCAAAGTGTTTGAGGAAGACCAGGTGGCTTAGCGAAAGACCAGGCAGCGTCAGTTCGCCTGTCTGGAGAAGGTCAGCGGGTGCCGGCCGGCTTCGGCCCGGTCTGCCGTCCGAACCGCTGTTGTGGCGCAGCTTGCGCCTTCGCCACACAAAGCCTTCCAAACCAAGAGGGCGCCCCGCCAGGGACGCCCTCTTGTATCGAGCTTGCCGCGCCTGCTTCCGTTTATATCTCCTTGACGCCGTCCACAAACGCCTTGAGCTTGCGCGAGCGGCTGGGGTGACGCAGCTTGCGCAGCGCCTTGGCCTCAATCTGGCGGATACGCTCACGCGTCACTTGAAAGCTCTGGCCCACCTCTTCCAGGGTGTGTTCACTGCCATCCTCCAGGCCGAAGCGCATCTTGATCACTCGCTCCTCCCGGGGCGTGAGCGTGCGCAGCACCTGCGAGGTGTACTCCTTCAGGTTGACTGAGATCACCGCGTCGGATGGGCTCACGGCCATGCGGTCTTCGATAAAGTCGCCTAGATGCGAATCTTCCTCTTCGCCGATGGGCGTCTCCAGCGAGATGGGCTCCTGGGCAATCTTGAGGACCTTGCGCACCTTGGCCACGGGGATGTCCATGCGCCTGGCGATCTCCTCGGAGGAGGCCTCGCGACCCAGTTCCTGCACCAGTTGCCGGCTGGTGCGGATCAGCTTGTTGATGGTCTCGATCATATGCACCGGAATGCGAATGGTGCGCGCCTGGTCCGCAATGGCGCGGGTAATGGCCTGACGGATCCACCAGGTGGCGTAAGTGGAGAACTTGTAGCCGCGCCGGTACTCGAACTTGTCCACCGCCTTCATCAGGCCGATATTGCCCTCCTGAATCAGGTCCAGAAACTGCAGGCCGCGGTTGGTGTACTTCTTGGCGATGGACACTACTAGGCGAAGATTGGCTTCGATGAGCTGGCGCTTGGCCTTCTCCGCGTCCATATCGCCCTGGATGATCTCCCGCTGGGTGCGCTTCAGGGCGTCATGTGAGATGCCGGCTTCGGCCTCCAGGCGCTCCAGATCAATGCGGCAGTTCTTCTGTTGCCGGCGGTACTCTTTCTTGAGCTCCTCGGAACGAGACGCCTCGTGCTTGGCCTCCAGGGAGCGAATCTGGCGCTCCAGCGTGCGCATGGAGTCCAGAGTCTTGTTCACCTTGTCCAGCAGGCGCTTCTTCTCGCTGTTGGTGTACTTGAGCTCCCGCACGATCCGCGAGACGTACACATTCTCGCGGCCCATCAGCCACAGGTTCTTGCGCGCGTAACGAGCTTTGGCCTTGGCCTCCTTGCCCTGCGGATCCAGGTACCGGGCCAGATACTCCGCCGCCTTCTTCTGGTGCTTGACCAGCTCATCGGTGCGGGCCACCGTCTGCTTGACCCGCGCAGCCAGGATCTCCTCGGTGAGCTCCTCTTCGTCGAAGGTCACCACTTCCTTGATGTTGCGCACGCCGCGCTTCAGGTCTTCGCCCAGACCGATGATCTCGCGAATCACAATGGTGGAGCGCGAGATGGCCTTCATGACCCGCAGCTGGCCACGCTCGATGCGCTTGGCGATCTCGACCTCGCCCTCGCGGGTGAGCAGCGGAACCGTTCCCATCTCGCGCAGGTACATGCGGACCGGATCGTTGGTCTTCTCCAGTGTGCCCGGCGTAAGATCCAACTCGACGTCGTCAGCCTCCTCGCCCGGTTCGGAGTCCGCGTCGCGCTCCTCATCGCGCGAGCCGCGACGGCCCTCCGACAGCACATCGATGCCCTGCGTATTGATGGTGGCCATCAGGTCATCGAGTTCGTCCGGCGAGGTGATGTCCCCTGGCAGCAGGTCATTGACCTCACCGAAGGTCAAATAGCCCTTCTCCTTGCCGGCATCGATGATATGTTCCACGTCTTCTTCGTACTTATCGAGTTCTTCAGCCACTGAGGCGCTCCTGTCACGAAGGCTCGCGCAGCACGGAGCCTCCTGATCAATTGCGGGGAAACGACTTGCGGCCTTAGGTGGGTGCGCGCAGACCGAGATCTCCCCGGGTTGTAACGGGATTGCCGGAACGAGGTTGCGGTCAAGGCCGCAGGCGCAGGCGGAAGTCCTTCGGAGTGAGGCTTCGGCGACTCAGGGGCGCGCACGTCTCCAGCGTTCTTATGTTACCACACCTTTAAGACGTTGCCAGCGAGGAAAAAGATGCCGGTAAGCCTAAAGTTGCCGGGCAAAGATCAAATCGCTGCACTGCAGGCTACCCACCTGGAAGAGCCGCGTCCCCACCTCTCGAAAGCCGTTGCGGCGGTAAAACGCTATGGCCCGGGAGTTGCCCGCATGCGTTCCCAGCAACAAGCGGCTGCCACCCAGAGCCCTGGCGTCAGCCAGGGCCGCATCCAGCAGCGCCTGGGCGGGACGAAGGTTGGCGATCATCCGGCCGGCGGCGTCCAGCACCGGAGCCAAGCGAAAGCGCGAGAAGAGATAGATACGCTTCAGCTCCACATCCGTGGGCAAGACGGGGAATGACGGCAACTCCGGGGAGCAGATCAAAACGTAGCCTACCACCGAGCCCGGCCGGTCCGGGCAGCCAACCGCCGGACCCGTGACGGCCAGGGTCACCCGCGCGCCGGGCTCGGCCAGGTAGCGCGCGTAAACCTCCTCCGCATGGTGCTTCCGGGTATGGGCCACGATGTCGGGGCCGGGCAACATCCAGGTAAAGGCCTCCAGAAAGGTGGCCGCTCCGGTGAGCGCCAAGGCCGGGGCGTCTTCGGCCGTCGCCCGGCGCAGGGTAATCGTCTCCATCCCCTCCGAGGCGAAGTGCCGCACTGCCGAGGGTGCAGAGGCGCCGGAGATGGATTCTTCTGGCAAGAACGATCCTCGCATGAAAGATCCTAGCCCAATCTTTGCTTGGATGGATATCCCCGCCCGGAACTCGCCGCGGCGCTCTGCTTCCGCCCCGCCCCACCTGTCGAGGCGCGAAAGATCGCTTGGCCCGCCCTCCATCCCCGGCCTTGCGCTTTCTAGACCTGCGGAGGATTGTTTCGGCCCGCCTCAGCCCTTGAGGTAGCTTGGAGGAAGTGAAAGGACGGAGAGACCCTTGCAGCCCCTCAAACCACAACCGCGCAGCGAATGGACAGCCGAGGAGAAGGATCTTGTCTTTTTGCGTCTGGCCGAAGAGATGGCCGCCGACCAGCGTGTGCCCGAGGCACTGCGCGACTTGGTCCAGGATGCTCGCGTGCAGGTTCGCCGAGCCGGCGTTCCACCCCCGGAGAGCAGATGCGTTGTGTACTGGATGCAGCGTGCGCAGCGCGGACGCGACAACCATGCCCTGGATGTGGCGATCGCCGCAGGCAACGCCCTGGGGCTGCCGGTGGTGGCTTACTTCGCCGCCATCAGCAACTTCCCCCACGCGAATCTGCGTCACTACGCCTTCCTCAGCCAGGGACTGCCGGACGCCGCCGAGGAGTGCGCCGAGCGGAATGTCGGCTTCGTTCTGCGCCGCGCGCCCCGCGAGGATCCTTTGCGCTTCTTCAACGAGGTTCGGGCGGCGATGGTCATCGGCGATGAGAATCCCTTGCGCGGGCCGGAGCTCTGGCGGATGAACATCGCCCAGCAGATCAAAGTTCCCTTCTGGACCGTCGATGCCGATGTGATTATCCCCTCTCGTCTCCTGGAGAAAGCCCAGTTCAACGCCGCCGTGGCTCGGCCGCGGCTGCTGCGCGCCTTGCCGGGGTTTCTCACCCCTTACGCCAATGCCAGCGCTCAGATCCCCTGGCGCCGGTCGCGCGGCCTCGAAGCCGAAGACGTCAAAGGCGATATCACCCGCGGCTGGACGGAGCTGGACCGCAGCGTGCCGCCCGTCGAGGCTTGGACCGGAGGCAGCCGCGCAGCGCGGCAGCGGCTGCAGCACTTCTGCTCCGTCATCCTGCCCGGCTACCCGGATGATCGCAACCATCCGGAGCTGGATGGGAGCAGCCGGATGAGCCCCTATCTGCACTTCGGCCACATCGGGCCGCAGACCATTGCCCTGGCCGTGGATGCGGTCGCGGAGCAGCACCCCAAAAAACTGGAGGCCGCCCGCTCCAGCTTCTTCAACGAGCTGATTGTGTGGCGCGAGTTGAGCGTCAACTTCGTGCGCCATCAGCCTGACTACGACTCTCCGGCCTGTGCCGACGCCTGGGCGCAAAGGACCATCCAGGAGCACGATGGCGATCCGCGCCCCGTGCTCTACAAACTGCCCCAGTTGGAGCAGGCCCAGACCCACGACGAGCTGTGGAATGCCGCCCAGATCCAGATGGTGCGCTTTGGCTGGATGCACAACGTTCTGCGCATGTATTGGGCCAAGAAGATCCTGGAGTGGACGCCCAATGCGCGCATCGCGATGAAGGTAGCCATCTATCTGAATGACCGCTACCAGATCGACGGGCGTGATCCCAATGGCTATGCCGGCATCGCGTGGTCCATTCTGGGCAAGTTCGATCGCGCCTGGTTCGACCGCCCCATCTTCGGCAAGCGGCGCTACATGTCCGGCGCCAGCACCGGCCGCAAGTTCCTCTCTTCGCTCTACATCAAGCAGATGCACTCCCTGGATTGACTAAACCGACCTAACTGGATGAACCCACTTAGCCGATTAGCCGCAACCCCCTCTTCGCCGTTGCCGGGAGGGGCCTCGGCAGCGTTGACGGGTTACCCCTCCACCCGGCAGATCAAGCACTTCAGGTAGCCTGTCTCGGGGAGGGTCAGAATCTCCGGATGGTCCGGCGCGGCGGCGCGGCGCTCGAGAAGTTGAACCTTGCGACGCGCATCCGAGGCCGCTGCGGCCACCACCGCGGTAAACTCCTCCATCGAGATGTGGTGCGAGCAGGAGTTGGTGATCAGCGTGCCTCCGGGAGCCAGCAGACGCAGCGCGCGAAGGTTCAGCTCCTTGTAGCCGCGCAAGGCTCCCTCCACAGCGCGCCTGGACTTGGCAAAGGCCGGTGGATCCAGAACGATGGCGTCAAAGAGGCTCTTCGAAGATGAAGGGCGTGAACCGCCCGCTCGCGCCGTGTCGTCCAAATGGCGAAGATAAGCAAAGGCGTCGGCCTCCATCCAGTCCACCTGGCAGTCTGTCAACAACGAAGGATGGTGAGTCTGGTTCAAGGTCAGATTGCGCTCGGCCGCCTCCAGCGCTGAGCGGCTGGCATCAACCCCAGTCACCTGAGCGCAGACCTTGGCCAGGTGAAGCGCAAAACCGCCCTGATAGCTGCATACGTCCAGCGCCCGCGGACCGTCGGCTCCGGACCGCCGCGCCGAAACCGCCTCTGCCACGGCGCGAGCCGCGGCAGCGTAGTTCAGCCGCTGGTCGAGAAAGGCGCCCGTCTTCTGGCCCGCGGCCACATCGTAGTGGAAGCGCAGGCCATTGAGGGCGAAGATCGTGGAGCTGGGCGGCGCGGCCTGGGTGCTGAACAGAGCGCCGCGCGCGGGTGCGGGAAGCTGTTCCAACTCCCCGACGCGCGCGTCAGGACGCTCCCAGATCGTCAGCTCACGCTGCCCTTCGCCGCTGGGAGCTGCCGCGCGCAGAGCTTCCACAAAGACGGAACGAACATCCTCCTGCGCGGTGCCCTGAGTGAGCAGTTGCAACAGCACAAGATCGTTGTAGCGGTCTGCCACGATGCCGGGAAGGTTGTCGGCCTCGGAAAAAATGATGCGGTGCGCATTATTGGCCGCTGAGCTGGGCGCAAGCCGGCGCCGCAGATCGAGAGCCTCCGCAATGCGGATGCGCACGTCAGCCAGATACTCCGCACGCGTCAGCCCCGGCCGGGACGAGACGAGCCGCGCCGCAATCTGCGAGGCCGAGGAGTAGAGCGCCGTGCCCAGAGGCAAACCACGCGGATCCAGCAGCGTGACCAGCGAGCCGGGCTCGGCCTCCGGCTCGGCGGCAAGATCCGAGCGGTAGGTCCAGAGATGACCCGAGCGGAGGCGATCCGCGGCCCGGCGGTTAACCGAAAGAGTGAACATAGAGCCTAGAGTACAAAGAAGACTGGAGGCTACCAAACTGTCCTCGCCGCCGCGAACCGGCGTCACGGGCGGAAGAAGCTCCAGCGGCCGTAGCGGTGCTTGTCCACTCTGGCCACCGGATTCCACCGCAAGGCCTCACCGCGAACCACGGCTCTGTCAAGTCTTTATCACGTCTTTCCTGCCGATCGGCTCACCCCGGGGCTTGTTCCGTAACGTTCTCCTGCGGAGAGATGCCCTGACAGATTCACGTATCGGAAGAGACCGCGCCGCGGATGCGCTGGGCCGAATCAAGGCCGGCTCCGGTTGGCGGGACAAACTCCCTTCAAATATGTTCGGGACCGCGACTGTAGAATCCTGATGATGGACAGGAAGCGCACGATACCGAAGTTTCTTGAGACATCGTTGACCGGCTTGGGTCTTTTGACCTCTCCGATGTTCAACAAGGGAACAGCCTTCCCGGAGTCCGAACGGGATGAGTTTTCTCTGCATGGTTTGCTTCCGCCCCATGTGGGCACGCTGGACGAACAGGTGGAGCGGCGGCTGCGAGCCTTTCGTTCCCTGCCTGACGACTTCGCCCGCTACACCATGATGTGCGACCTGCAGAACGTCAACGAGACCCTCTTCTACGCCCTGGTGACGCGCCACGTCGAGGAGATGCTGCCGATGATCTATACGCCGGCGGTGGGTGAAGGCTGCCAGCGGTTCTCCGAGATCTGGCGGCGGCCTCGTGGCGTCTTCCTCAGCTATCCCAACCGCGAGCGCATCGAGGCCATCCTCAACCACCCTCGCTACGACCACGTTCGTTGCATCGTGGTCTCTGACGGGGAGCGGATCCTGGGACTGGGCGACCAGGGCGCGGGCGGCATGGGCATTCCCATCGGCAAGCTGGCGCTGTATACCGCGCTGGCCGGAATCCATCCGATGACCTGTCTTCCGGTGCTGCTGGACGTTGGCACCGATAACCCCGAGCGGATCGCCGACCCGCTCTACATCGGCTGGCGGCATGAGCGGGTCCGGGGCGCGGAGTACGACAAGTTCGTGGACACCTTCGTCCGCGTCGTTCAGAGACGCTGGCCGCATGTGCTGCTGCAGTGGGAGGACTTCGGCGGCCACAATGCCCGCAGACTCCTGGACCGCTATCGCGACATGCTGCCCAGCTTCAACGACGACATCCAGGGAACAGCCGCGGTTGCCGTGGCAACCCTGCTGGCCGCGGTGAACCGATCCGGTGTTCCCCTCTCCGAGCAACGCGTGGTGATCTTCGGATTCGGATCCGCAGGACTGGGCATCAGCGAGCTTCTCACCCAGGCTCTGGCCGGCTCCGGCCTCAGCGAAACGGATGCCCGCCGGCGCATCTTTGCCGTGGATATGGAGGGTCTGCTGGTGGAAGGAGCGCAGGGCGCGGCCTTGGGTGCCGCGCAGAACTCCGCCCAAACTCCTGACCACGCCCGGCTAGCTTACGCGCGGCCGCTCCACGAGGTTCGTGATTGGCAGCGCGGCGAGCACGGAATTGACCTTCTGGAGGTGGTGCGGCGAGTGCAGCCCACCGTCCTGATCGGAGTCTCCGGCCAGGCCGGCGCCTTCACCGAAGAGGTGGTGCGCGCCATGATGGCGGGCCTCCAGGGACAAGGCAGGCGACCCGCGCCACCCGTGATCCTGCCACTCTCCAATCCCACCAGCCGTTGCGAAGCCTTGCCCAGGGACCTCCTTCGCTGGACCGATGGCCAGGCCATCTTGGGTACGGGCAGCCCCTTCCCTCCGGCGGAGTTTGGCGGAAGAGCCCTTAAGATCGCCCAGACCAACAACTCCTATATCTTCCCCGGTTTGGCGCTGGGGATTGTCAGCGCCCGGGCCAGACGGGTCAGCGATGGCATGATCATGGCCGCCGCCAAGGCGCTGGCCGCCCTCTCGCCTGCGGGCAAGGATCCCCAGGCGGCTCTGCTGCCCCCGCTCGACTCCCTGCGCGAGGTCTCAAGGAACGTGGCCGTCGCGGTCGGCAGGCAGGCCGGCCGCGAGGGGCTTGCGGCTGTCGACGGTGAGGCGTTTCTGGAGGATCTGGCCGGCAATGTATGGGAGCCGGTCTATCTTCCTTACCGAAGAAGATGAGGATTTTGTTTCCCGGATCCCTCCATCCGTCCAGGAAGAATCACCGGCTCTGCCCACCTGGCAACGGGCGCCGCAACATTTGGAGAGAATCTGCCGTCTAAAAGTTTAGAGGATTTTGGGTATGACCTGGAATAACAGATGTCTCCTGCTCGCTCTCACGCTCTCGACGGTTTCGACCTTAGCGTTTGCACAGGCTGGCGACCAGGAGAGCACGGCTCCTGGCTACCCGTCGACTCCAACAACGCAGTATCCCTACCAACAGCCTGCGCCCATCCAGCGCACCACCGGCGGCCAGCAATACCAGCAGCAGTATCAACAGCCATACCCGCAACAGAACCAGCAGTACCAGCAGCCGAACCAGCAGTACCAGCAGCCTGCGCCCATTCAACGTACAACCGGCGGCCAGCAATACCAGCAGCAGTATCAACAGCCATACCCGCAACAGAACCAGCAGTACCAGCAGCCGAACCAGCAGTATCAGCAGCCTGCGCCCATTCAACGTACAACCGGCGGCCAGCAATACCAGCAGCAGTATCAACAGCCATACCCGCA
>JAJYZE010000081.1 GCA_021800195.1 Acidobacteriota bacterium | reverse complement strand
CTTGTCTGCCGCGGTCGCTCCCGACCGCGGCTGAAACTCTCTGCCGGCGACTAAAACTCTAGACCGGCTTCGCGAGCCGCATCCGCCAGAGCCTTGATGCGGCCGTGATACAGATAACCACCCCGATCAAAGACCACCTTCTTAATGCCCTTCTCTGCCGCGCGCTCCGCGATTAACTTACCCACAGCCCGCGCCGCTTCCACGTTGCCTCCGCTCTTGCGCTCCACCCCCTTGGGAGTGACCGTGGACGCCGATGCCAGCGTCACGCCGCTGGCGTCGTCGATCAACTGTGTATAGATATGGTTGAGCGAACGGTAGACGTTCAGGCGCGGGCGCTCGGCCGTGCCGGCCAGTTTGGCGCGGATGCGCTGGTGTACGCGCTGACGAATCTCATTGCGTTGACGCAGATTGATCATGTTGGTTCTTCCTTTCCTAAGGGCGTCGCCATCCTCTGACGACGTTCGGTGAAATATCAGCCATGCCGGCCTTCGCAGCGCCTGCTCTCATCTGGAGACGCCGAGCCTTCTGGCCGGGACCAGCCTACTTCGCTCCAGTCTTGCCAACTTTCTTCTTCAGCTTCTCGTCGGAGTAACGGACTCCCTTGTTCTTGTATGGATCCGGCTTGCGCAAGGAGCGCATATCCGCCGCCACCTGTCCGACCTTCTGGCGATCAATTCCAGAGATGGTCAGATGCGTCTGCTTGGGGTCGATGGCCACCTCAATTCCGCTGGGCAGCGGGAACTCGATAGGGTGCGAGTAGCCCAAGGTAAAAACGACTGTATCCTTGCCCTTCATCTCCACACGATAGCCGATGCCGATCACATCCAGCTCCTTCTTCCAGCCGCTGGTGACTCCCTCCACCGCGTTGAAGATCAGCGCTCGAGCCAGCCCATGCACCGCGGCATGGGCGTCATCGGGACGCTCCACCTGCAGGACGCCGCCCTTCTCTGAAACTGTGATTCCCGCGGGGAGCAGAGCGCTCACCTTGCCCTTGGGGCCTTCCACAACCACAACGTTGCTCTGCACGGCGTACTTGACGCCCTTGGGCAGAGTGATGGGCTTCTTGCCGATACGCGACATAAATGCAATCCTTGTTGGCTTGCGAGTCCCTCACCAAGGCGAGTTCCACTGCAGCCGGCGATTTTGGCTCGCCTGGGCCATGCCTGCTTCCGCTCCACCGACATGGAGCAGCGTTCAAAATCCTCAACTCCGCCCGGATCGGAGCAGGGCGGCTCCCCGGAGCAAGACCTCCAGCGAGAGTCAGACCCTACCAGACCTCACAGAGAATCTCGCCGCCAACGCCCTCGCGACGCGCCTGCCGGCCCGTCATCACACCCTTGGGGGTGGTCATGATCGAGATGCCCAGACCTCCCTGAACGCGCTTGATCTCATCCTTGCCGATGTAAACTCGGCAACCGGGACGGGAGACGCGCCGCAGGTCGCGAATCACAGCCTCATTGTTCGGGCCATACTTCAAGTACACGCGCAGAATCTTCTGGCCATCCTCTTCGGCAGCCTTGTAGTTGGCAATGTAGCCCTCTTCTTTGAGAATTCTCGCGATCTCGGTCTTCAGCTTGGAGGCCGGAGCATCAAGCTTCTGGTGACGGGCACGGTGCGCGTTGCGAATGCGAGTAAGAAAGTCTGCTACCGGATCAGTAAGATTCATCGTTGTCCTTTCATCCCCCGTTCGCTCCCTTCGGACTGCTTACGCCGGCGGGGAGAACCTGCAGGAATGGTTTTGGCGTCAGAACGCCGAGGTTGAATACTCCCTGTGGCGCGCTCGATCTTTTTGCCGAGGGATCGGTTGCGCGCCAAGGCGATGCGTCGCGCCGGCTACCAGCTCGACTTGACCACACCCGGAATCTCGCCCTTCAGCACAAGATTGCGGAAACAAAGGCGGCAGATGCCGAACTTGCGCAGAAAACCGCGGGGACGGCCGCACAACTGGCAGCGGTTATGCTGACGGGATTTGAACTTGGGCTTGCTTGCGTCCTTGACGCGCTTTGCAGTAGTCGCCATAACGAAATTTCTCTCTCCAACTCACTCAGGTGAAACCCTTGCTTCGATGTCCGCAGCAGCCTCCGGCCGCCCCGGAAAAATCCTGCTCGCTTTACGCCCCCTGGCGGAACGGCATACCGAAGCTCTTCAGCAGCTCGCGCGCTCCGTTATCGTCCTTGGCCGTTGTCACGATGGTCACATTCATGCCCTTGATCTTGTCCACCTTGGCGTAGTCGATCTCCGGAAAGATCAACTGATCACGCAGGCCCAAGGTGTAGTTGCCGCGCCCGTCAAAGCTCTTTGAACTGACGCCGCGGAAGTCGCGCACTCGGGGCAGCGCCACGTTGATCAGCCGGTCAAGAAACTCGTACATCTTGTCTCCGCGCAGTGTCACCATGGCCCCAATCGGCATTCCCTCGCGCAGTTTGAAGGCCGCAATCGACTTCTTGGCCTTGGTAATCACAGGCTTCTGCCCGGCGATCGACGCCAGATCCGCGAGCAGAGGATCGATGATCTTCACATTCTGCGTCGCCTCGCCCAGCCCCATGTTGATCACAATCTTCTCCAGCTTGGGCACCGCCATGCCATTGCTGACGCCCAAATCCTTTTGCAGCGCCTGCTTGATGCTGTCGTGATACTTCTCCTTCAAACGTGCCGCCATCGCTTCTCTTCTCTTTCTCCACGGCTTCGGAGTGCCTCTCGGAGGGGTACCGTTTCGTGGGGTCAACCTTTGAAACCGAACATCGCCTGAAAGCGAACGTCGCCGGCCATCTTGCGCCCTGCATCGGTTAGCTTTACTTCCTGAACTTCTTCTCCGCAATCGCGCCGCCGTTGGTGCGGGCGATGCGCGTCTTCTTCGTCCCTTCCACCTGGTAGCCCACACGAGTGGGCTTTCCCTCAGAGTCGGCCAGCATCACATTAGAGATGTGAATCGGCGCCTCCTGCTCCAGGATGCCGCCCGCGATATTCTTCTGCGGATTCGGCTTCAGGTGCTTTTTGATCATGCCGACGCCTTCCACCAGCACGCGCTGCTTGTCCACGATCACTCGCAGCACGCGATGAGGCTTGGGCCCTTTGTCTTTGCCCGCGATCACCACAACCATATCGTTGCGCTTGATCCGGATCTTCGATCTGCCGGCGCTGGCCGGCTTGAATTTGTTCGGCATGGTCACTCTCTTTCCTCGGCGATCGGCATCCCTAGGGATGCTCTACGGAGCCGGAATCCGATTGAAATCCGTCACTGCAAATCTGACAACTCCCGACTAAATAACCTCGGGGGCCAGCGAGACGATCTTCAAAAACTTTTTCTCTCGCAGTTCGCGCGCCACAGGGCCAAAGACGCGGGTCCCCACCGGCTCCATCGCATCATTGATCACCACGGCCGCGTTTTCGTCAAAACGGATGTAGGTTCCATCCCGGCGGCGATACTCCTTGTGCGTGCGGACAATCACCGCCTTGACGACCTTGCCCTTCTTGACCGTTCCGTCCGGCGAGGCCTCCTTGACCGCCGCCGTAACCACATCGCCAAGGCCGGCCTTGCGCCCCAAGCCGCCTCCCAGCGGCAGGATCACCTGGAGCTTGCGGGCTCCAGAGTTGTCGGCAACGGCAAGGATGGTGCGCATTTGAACTGCCATGATCATTCTCCTGGTTCAAGCTCTCGCCGAACTTCGGTTCGAGAGGTACGGCTCCAGGCCCAAGAGCCTGGCGGCGGTAAGCCGCTGCTATCTCAGACCTGCGGCTGCTGTTACTGCCCAAAACTCCTTCAAATATCGCGCCGCCATCCGCCCTCAGGGCTACCGTGCCTCCGGCGCCTCATCCGGCAGCGACGTAAGCGACGAGCGGCGAATGATCTCCTCCAGAGACCAGCGCTTGAGCTTGGACAGCGGACGGGTCTCGCGGATGCGCACCATATCTCCGACCCGCGCCGAGTTCTGCTCGTCATGGGCGTAGAACTTCTTGTTGGACTTCAGCACGCGCTTGTACTTGGGGTGCGCCTTGCGCATCTCGATCTCCACCACGATGGTCTTCTCCATCTTTGTGGACACAACCAGACCAACCTTCTCCGTGCGGCGCGGCGCGGCCTGCCCTGCGGCGGAGGTGACAACAGTAGACTCAGCCATATGAACTCCCTCGTTACTCTTTCTCTGCCTTTGCAGTGACCAGCGAACGCGCACTCGCCATCTGTCGCTCACGCACAGTGGTCTTGATGCGGGCGATATCCTGCTTCAGGGTCTTGATCTTGCCCAACCCCTCCTGCTTCCCCAGGCTCTTGGCAAAGCGAATGCGGAAGAGCTGCTCAGCGGCCTTGGCTTCTTCGGCCACCAACTGATCGTCGCTCATGTTGCGGATCTTTTCGATTTCCATAATGTGTTCCTTATCGCCTGAATGGCTTTACTTGACGGCCACTTCAGCCTTGAGGCCGGGGCGCACAACGAATGAAGTTTTCAGCGGCAGCTTGTGCGCCGCCAGCCGCATGGCCTCTTTGGCAAGATCGACAGGAACGCCTTCCATCTCGAACAGGATCTTGCCCGGGCGGACCACCGCAACCCAGTGATCCGGTGCTCCCTTGCCCTTGCCCATACGGGTCTCGGCCGGCTTCTTGGTGATGGGCTTGTCCGGGAACAGACGCAGCCAGACCTTGCCGCCACGTTTAATAAAACGTGTCATCGCAATGCGCGAGGCCTCGATCTGACGGTCCGTGATGTAACCACACTCCATCACCTTCAAGCCAAAGTCGCCAAATGAGATCTCCGAGCCGCGCCACGCTTTGCCGCACATGCGGCCACGCTGCTGCTTGCGAAACTTAACCTTCTTGGGTAAGAGCATGAGGAATTTCCTTTGAATAAACGCCTGGCAACTGCGCAGGAGAAGATCTGAGGTGATGGCCGGGGTCTCTGCCGCCGCTGCTTGCCCGCTCTCTTCAACAGGATTCGGGCGAAGTCGGCCGCACCGGCAGACTCGGGGCCAAACTCGTTAAGTATACCTGAGATCCGCCGCCAACTGGGCCTGCGAACCCCAAGGACAAAAGAAAACCAAGCCGAACGCGTCAGGATGGTCCCAGCCGCGCCTCTGCAACTCAAAACGCGCCCGAACTCACAGGCACCGGCTCGCGGCGCTTCCTCTGCTCATAGATATCGCCACGGTACACCCAGGTCTTGACGCCGATGATCCCATAGGTCGTCTGGGCCTCGGAGAAGCCGTAGTCGATGTCCGCGCGCAGCGTGTGCAGCGGCAGACGCCCCTGCAGATACCACTCCGAGCGGGCGATCTCATTGCCGTTCAACCGGCCTGAGACCCGCACCTTGATGCCCTTGCAGCCGAAGCGCAAGGCTGAGTCCACGCTCTTGCGCATGGCTCGGCGGAAGCTAACTCGCTTCTCCAGTTGCAAGGCAATGCTCTCACTGACCAACTGAGCGTCCAGTTCCGGCTTGTTCACCTCCAGAATGTCGATGAACACCTCGCGGTTGGTGCGCTTCTGGATGTCGACCTTCAGCTTGTCGATCTCCGCACCTTTACGTCCAATGATGATGCCGGGACGCGCCGTGCGGATGATCAGCCGCAGCTTGTTGCCGGGCCGCTCCACCTCTACCGAGCTGACCCCGGCCGCCTTGAGCTTCTCGCGGAGCTCTGCCTTCAACTTGACATCCTCGACCAGCAGCTTGTCATAGCCGCGCTCGACGAACCAGCGCGACTTCCAGGGCTTGTTGATGCCGAGGCGGAATCCGTACGGATGGACCTTCTGTCCCATAGCTTCCCTATTCCTAAACCATAGCCGGTTGAGCCGGCGCGGTTGATGTTGCAAACTCTCTGCTGCCAACTACAATCTGCGTCTCACGCACACCGCAACCGTTACTTCGCCGCGGCGGCCTTCTTCCTGGCCGGCGCCTTTTTGCCGGCTATAGCCCTCTTGGTTCCAGCCTTCTTCGCCGTCGGCTTGCCCGCGCTCTTGCTCGCCGCCGGGGCAGCCTCTTGTTCGGCCGCGGCTGCAGCCTTCTTCTCCGCCACCGTAATCACCAAGTGGGCGATGCGCCGCTGGTAGCGAAACGCCCGTCCCATCGGGGCGGGACGGATGCGCTTCATCCGCGGACCTTCATTGGCCACCGCCGTCTTGACGTAGAGATTATCGATGTCCACATCGAGTCCCCCCTCGTCGGAGAGATGCTGTGCGTTCTGCACGGCCGACCGCAGAACCTTCTCCACGACCGGCGCTATGCGCTTGTGGGTAAAAGCCACCGTGTTGATGGCTGCTTCAACGCGCTTGCCCTTGATCAAATCAAGCACCAGCTTGGCCTTTTGTGGGCTGACGCGCTGGAAGCGGGCCTCAGCGCGGAATTCGGGTGTTTCTGGAATCATTGCTTTCTGCATTGCGATGTCCTTCAAAGCTGCAAATCTAAGAATCCTGATCCGGCGAAAACTCGCCCGGCGCTATCTCGCCTGAGACGATCCTGCTCGCCCCTGCCCCCGGCTACTTGCCCTTCGCGGTCTCGGCGGCCTTGGCCGAATGTCCCTTGAAGGTGCGCGTGGCTGAAAACTCGCCCAGCTTGTGGCCAACCATGTTCTCCGTACAGTAGACCGGAATGAACTTACGGCCGTTGTGTACGGCGATGGTATGACCCACCATCTCCGGATGGATCGTGGAGCGGCGTGACCAGGTGCGAACCACCTTCTTCTCGTTGGCGCTGTTCATCGCCTCGATCTTGGTCATCAGGTGGGCGTCGATAAAAGGGCCCTTCTTTGTGGAACGTGACATGATTGACTCCGTTGCTGCGGTGCTGAATACGACGAATCTCCCTGCCTCGGGTTCTTTCCTTTTGCGTCTGGCAGTGCGACTTGGTGTTGCTTGTACTTCCCTGACTACCGATCTCAACTTCTTCTTTGCTTTCCAGCAGACGGCCAACCTGCAGCCAGAGATCTGCTGCCGAACTTTACTTGCCCTTGTTTCGGCGCGACACGATAAACACATCGGTGCGCTTGTTGTTGCGGGTCTTGAAGCCGCGCGTGGGCTGGCCCCAGGGCGTAACCGGGTGGCGTCCTCCGGAGGTCTTGCCCTCGCCGCCGCCGTGCGGGTGGTCCACCGGGTTCATCGAGACGCCGCGGTTGGCCGGCCGGATGCCCTTCCAGCGATTGCGTCCCGCCTTGCCGATGGAGACATTCTCGTGGTCCGTATTTCCCACCTGTCCAATGGTCGCCATGCACTCCACCAGAACCTTGCGAGTCTCGCCGGAGGGCAGCTTCAACAGCGCGTAGTCGCCCTCTTTGGCGATCAGGTTCACCTGGGCGCCGGCCGAGCGCGCCATTTGCGCGCCCTTGCCCGGACGCAGCTCAATGTTATGCACGATCGTTCCAGTCGGGATGTTCTTCAGCGGCAACGCATTGCCAACCAGAATATCGGCCTCGGGACCGCTCATGACCTTTTGCCCTACCTTAAGCCCGATGGGCTGCAAAATGTAGCGCTTCTCGCCGTCCGCATAGTGCACCAGCGCGATGCGCGAGCTGCGGTTGGGGTCGTATTCGATGGTGGCCACCGTGCCGGGAACCCCAAACTTATCGCGCTTGAAGTCGATGAGGCGCAGCTTCTGCTTGTGGCCGCCGCCATGGTGGCGGACGGATAGCTTGCCCGTATTGTTGCGTCCGCCGGTGCGCTGCTTGACGGACAGCAGCGGCTTGTGTGGCGTGTCGGTGGTGATATCGTCGGTGACCAGCTTCGTCTGGAAGCGAAGGGTCGGGGTGATCGGACGGAATGACTTGATCGGCATGATGCTCTTCCTTTGCCGCGCTCTCTATGACTTCTACACGTCAGCGCGATACATGATGCTCTTTACTGCGGAACCCACTGTGGCGCAGCCAGAAAGGAGTTCACGCGGTGCTTGCGGCCCCGCGCCCCTCCCTCAGGCCTTATATCTCGGCGGCAAAGTCAGGAACCTTCTCGCCGGCCTTCAGGCGCACGTAGGCTTTCTTCCAGTCAGGCAGATAGCCTGCGTAACGGCCGCGCTTGCGCTCCTTGCCCACAACGCTGGAGGTGCGAATGCTCTCCACCTTGACGTTGAACAAGGTCTCCACAGCCTGCTTCACTTCGGTCTTGGTTGCAGTCGCCGCCACCTCAAAGACCAGGGATCCTTCCACCTCGCGGGTGTTCAGAGCCTTCTCCGTAATCAAGGGGCGGCGGATGACGTTATACAGGGTCGGCATTTAGGCGACCTCCTTCTTGGCCTGCTTCGGCTGGCCTTCTGCCGGCTTGCGCCGGGAAGCGACCTTCTTCAGAGTCTCCGTCAGGGTTTCAAAGGCCGCCTTGGAAAAGATGGCCTTCTCATACCGCAGGAGATCATAGGGATGAACTTCGGAGCTGAGCACCAGTTCGACACCGGGCAGATTGCGTGATCCCAGGTAAAAGCGCTCCTGCAACTGTTGCGAGCTCTCCACCAGAAGAGCGGTCTTCTTCGCATCCAGCTTGTTGAGCGCCTCGCGATACAGCCTGGTCTTCGCCTCGGCCACCTCAAAGCTCTCCACCAGAATCAAATTGCCATCCTTGATCTTGGCGGCAACCGCGGAACGCAGCGCCCCTAACAATTTCTTGCGCGGAAACGAATACTCGTAGCTGCGCGGCTGCGGCCCATGCACCGTGCCGCCGCCCCGCCACAGTGGCGTGCGAATGGAGCCGACGCGAGCGCGCCCGGTTCCCTTCTGCTTCCACAGCTTCTTTCCCGCGCCGGAGACCAGCTTGCGGTTCTTCGTGGCATGGGTGCCCTGGCGCAGGCCGGCACGATAGTGCTTCACCGCCTCCCAGATCAATGCCTCGTTCACCTCGGCGGCAAAGATGGCATCCAGTTCTACGCAGCCGACTTCCTTCCCGCTGAGATCCACTACCTTGATGTTGGCCATCGTCCTTCTCTTTTCTCGCCGGCGATCGATGCCGCCAGCCAATCTCTTGTTCGTCTGCGTTCCCGGTCTATTTGCCGCGCAGAGTGTGACGGTTGATTCCATCCCTCGCTGTCGACCCGGAATCTCTGGCTCAGGGTCAACCACAAAAAAGTCTTACTTCTTCTTTGGTGAAGCCTTCTTGGACGCCTTCAACGGATCCAGCGTGCCGCTGCCGGCAAACCCGCGCCGCTCTCTGGGCGGCGCCTTGGCCTTGGAGACCAGAACGTACCCATCTCGAGCTCCCGGCACCGCGCCCTCCACCATCAACAGATTCTCTTCCACATCGATTCCCCGAATCCTCAGATTGCGCACCGTCACCTGATCCGTGCCATAGTGGCCTGGCATCCGCTGCCCAGGGAAGACACGGGAGGGAAACGAGGAGGCGCCAATCGAGCCCTGGATCTGGAACATATGACCGTGGGCCTTGGGACCGCCGCCGAACCGGTGACGGCGAACCACGCCGGAGAATCCCCGGCCCTTGGAGGTTCCCACCACATCGACAAACTTGGTCTCCGAGAAGATCTCGACGGTAATCCGGTCGCCCGCCTTGGCCGTCTGATCCTGCTCGCCGCCCGAGGCCGACTCCAACTGAACCTCGCGCAGCTCCCGCACAGGCGGAACGCCGGACTTGGCAAAGTGGCCCGTCATCGCCTTGTTGACCTTGGTCGCCTTGACAAACTCCACCAGGCCGATCTGAGCGGCATCATAGCCATCTCTGGCCAGCGTCTTCAGTTGCGTAATCACACACGGCCCAACCTTCAGCACCGTTACCGGGTGAACATCGCCGCGGTCATCAAACAACTGCGTCATACCGATCTTCTTGCCGAGAATTCCTGTAACGCTCATGCTTTCCTCTCCTCATCATGCGCGGCGTTGAGCGCCGGCACTGTAGGTGCTTCTTGCTGCGGAAGTCGCCCCGCCGGTTGGCGCTTGACCAGCCGGACCAGCACGGCTTCCGTCACTTCGTAACCGTCTTGATCTCCACGTCCACGCCGGCCGGCAGATCGAGCTTCATCAAGGCATCCACGGTCTGCTGGGTGGGCTCCAGAATGTCAATCAGCCGCTTGTGAGTGCGAATCTCAAAGGCTTCGCGCGACTTCTTGTCCACGTGCGGAGAACGCAGGACACAGTACTTGTTCTTGATCGTGGGCAGGGGAATCGGCCCCGCCACTTGTGCGCCTGTGCGCTTTGCCGTCTCGACAATCTCTCCTGTGGAGGTGTCCAGAACGCGATAGTCATAAGCCTTCAGGCGAATACGAATGCGCTGCTGTGCCATGGCGAGTTCCTGCTTCTTTCCAGCCCTCTCAACAGAGAGCCCTTGCTCAAAGATCGTTTGGAGTAACTGCCGGCCGTCCTGCTCCTTGGCGAACCGGCAGCCCTCGTTCTTCGGTTGTGCCGACGGACCACAGCCCGCCGCCTGAATCTGCCGCTACGCCAAGGCCGTTCGGCCTTCGGCGCAGGCGCTACTTGATGATCTCGGAGATGGT
>JAJYZE010000080.1 GCA_021800195.1 Acidobacteriota bacterium | reverse complement strand
GCGTAGCTCAAAGTCCTTGGAGGCGGTCAGCCCCTTGAACGTGCCGATAATAGCCGACGTCGAGCTCTCCAGCTCCACTGCCAGCGCCTTGACCTTCTCGCTCTTCTTTGCCTTGGTTAATGCCATTGTGAACCTGACCTTTACCGGCCGGCGGCGTATCGCCAGCCCCATCATCCAAATGCTTCGATTCTTCGATCTTCCGGCCTTTCGATCGGGCCGGAGGTCCCAGCTCTGCCTGATGCGCTTCCGCCGGCTCCAACCCAGCTTTGCCACCAGGCGCGGGAGCCATCCCCGAGCCTTAAATCCGCACCCTTACGCCTTGGCCGCAACCTCTGCGACGGCCGGCTCCAGCTCGATACCCGGACCCATGGTCGAGCTGAGCACGATCCGCTTGATGTACTTGCCCTTGGCGGCGGAGGGCTTGGCCTTCACCACGGAGGAGATCACCATCAGCGCATTGGCCTCCAGCTTGTCCGGGCTGAAGGAGAGCTTGCCAACCGGCACATGCACCAGCGCGGTCTTATCCGCACGGAATTCGACTTTGCCGGCCTTGATCTCCCGGATGGCGCCAGCCACGTCGGTGGTCACCGTGCCCGTCTTGGGATTGGGCATCAGGCCGCGCGGCCCCAACACCTTGCCCAGACGCCCTACGGAGCGCATCATATCCGGGGTTGCGATGAGGGCATCGAAGCCGGTCCAGTTCTCTTTCTGGATCTTCTCCACCATCTCCTCACCGCCCACGAACTCTGCACCCGCCGCTTCGGCCTCTTTCACCTTGTCACCGGAGGCGATCACCGCCACCACCTTGGTCTTGCCGCCCAGGCCGTGGGGCAGCACCACGGTGCCGCGCACCATCTGATCGGCGTGCCGCGTGTCCACACCCAGCCGCATGGTCAGATCGACGGTCTCGTCGAACTTGGCGTACTTGGCCTTCTGCAGCAGGGGAATCGCCTCGCCGATGGCATACGGACGCGGCTCCACGAGCGCGCGCGCTTTCGCAATATTCTTGGATGTCTTCTTTGCCATATTTCCTCGTCTTCCACCCCGGCATGCGCTCTTCCGCAAGGGCGTGGTTCGACCGGTCTGCACGGGAGTGCAGACAACCCTCTAAGTATGCCGAATTCTCCCGGAAAGTGCAAACGCAACTCCGCCCCCGGCGATCCCGCTCCGGTCACGTCGGCCAGCCCGCGCCTGTCCTCGCCAGGTTCAGGCTTCCGGGCTGCGCTACACTGGAGCAGCTTGGCTGGATGATGATGCTCCCGGAACGGGCATGGGGCGGGCATAGCGCGGCGTCTTCCGGCAGAGCTGCCCGTTCCATACAAAGAACGATGTTCGAGAGTCTGCGGCCATTTCGCTGGCGGGAGACGCTGCGCGACGCACGCGCCGGCCTGGCCCTGGCAGCGATGAACATCCCCCAGGTGCTGGGTTACACCAGGATTGCGGGCATGCCCGTCGTCACCGGTCTCTACACGCTGCTGGCGCCCCTGGCGGCCTTTGCAACCCTCGGATCCTCGCGTTATTTGGTTGTGGCCGCGGACTCGGCGACAGCGGCCATTCTGTTCAGCGGGCTCTCCGGCATGGCTCCCGTGGCCAGCCCGGAGTGGGTCAGTCTGGCCGGCTATGTCGCCTTCCTGACCGCAGCCTTCCTTCTGGCCGGCCGTCTGCTGCGGCTTGGCTTCATCGCCGACTTCCTCTCTCAAACCGTGCTGCTCGGCTTCCTCACCGGAGTCGGCTTCCAGGTCGGCATCGCGGTGCTGGGCGAGACCTTGGGGCTGCCGGTCCACTCGAACCGCACCTTGGCGCAGTTGCTCGAAGTCCTGCATCAGCTCTCCAAGGTCCATCTTCCGGTGCTGCTGGTCTCCGCCGCGGTGCTGGGGCTGGTGCTGGGGCTGAAGGCTCTCTCGCCCAGGCTGCCGGCATCCCTGATCGCCGTAGCCGGCGCAACCGCCGCCAGCGCGGCGTGGCGCCTCTCCGCGCATGGAGTTCCCACCGTTGGAGCGGTCGCCGGCGGCCTGCCGCACCCGCACCTGCACTGGCTGCCTTGGCGCCAGGTCGCAACGCTGCTGCCCATCGCCGGCTCCTGCGCCATCATGATCGTGACTCAGAGTGCGGCCACCGCGCGGGCCTACGCCCTGCGCCATGAGCAAAGGCTCGATGAAAACCGTGACCTGGTTGGTCTCTCCGTGGCCAATCTGGCCGCGGCGCTGAGCGGAACCTTTGTGGTGAACGGCAGCCCCACCCAGACCGCCATGGTGGAGACGGCGGGCGGCACCAGCCAGAAGTCGCAGCTCGCCACGGCCCTTCTGGTCGCCGGCGTTCTGCTGTCTCTCACCCCTGCGCTCCAGTACCTTCCCCGGAACGTCCTTGGCGTGCTGGTTCTCCTGGTAGCCTTCCATCTGATCGATCTGCGTGGCCTGCGGGAGTTGCGCCGGGAGAGCCCTGGAGAGTTCGTCGTTGCAGTGATCACGGCCGGCGCCGTGGTCGGCATCGGAGTGGAAGCAGGCATCTTGCTGGCGATGGTCCTGTCGCTGCTCCGAATCGTGCGTCACAGCTATCACCCGCATACCGGGGTCATCCATCTGGAAAACGGCCATACCTGGAGGGTCGGGCCGGTCTTTCCCGGAGAGGTCACCGAGCCGGGACTGGTGCTGTATCGCTTTGGCTCGGCTCTGTTTTACGCCAACGCCAACCGCTTTGCCGAAGAGCTCCTCTGCCTCTCCGGCGCTGCATCCCAGCATTCCTCCGCGGTGCGATGGATCATCGTGGATGCCGAAGCGATTACCCAGATCGACTACTCGGCGGCGCGCGTGATCGCCCGGATCAACCAGGAGCTCAGCAAGAACGGGGTGGCGCTTGGCTTCGCCAGAATGGCCCCGGATGCACTCGCCGACTTTCAGCGGCATCATTTGGCTGAGAGCATTCCCTCCGCGCGGCTGTTCGCCCGTCTCCATGATGCGGTTGACGCCTATCGCGGGCTGGAGCCGCCCCCGGCATAGCGCCGGCAGCACGCCTCTACCTGCTGGCCAACTCCCGTGGCGACGCGCCGCTCCCTGTCAGACCTCTGCGGGACCTCTGCGGGACAGGAGGCGAGCACGTCTCTAAGCGCTGTCTGCCTTGGGAAAGATCGTGAGCCGCAGATGGGTGGATCCATAGGGCGCCAGCGTCAACTCCTCCACCGGGCCGAAGGCCGGCTCTCCCTCCGCGCCCAGGGTCTCCGCGGCGCTCTCCGGCAGCGGCGGCGTAAAGAGCTGCTGCGGATCCTCCGGATTGGCCTGCAACTTCCAGCCGGCGATGCTCCTGGCCGGAACGCGCAGCGTCACCGGCGGATCGACCCAGGGATCCTCCGTCATGGCTTTGCGGAGCACCTGCACCCGCTCCTGCGGCTGGTCCTGCGGAAGCGCCAGCCCGTAGTTCCAGGCGCCGACCGGCAGCGCATTCCAAGCCGGAAACGCCTCCGTGGTGTACCTGGGCACGCCTACCGGCGTCCAGGCTTCCTTGATCGGCAGGGAGTACACCAGCGGCCCATGCTCCACGCCGATGCCGTTCTGCGGCCAGCGCGAAACGGCCACGGCCATGGGCAGGGTCAGGGTCACGGTATCGCCGGCCGAGAAGCGCCGCCGCAGGGTCGCAAAGCCGTTCTGGATCCGCGGCAAGCTCACCGGCTTGCCGTTCACCGCCAGGTGCGGCGACGAGCACCAGCCCGGAATGCGCAACGAGAGCGGGAACTCCACCGGGGCGGACGGATTCAGAGTGAGATGAATCTCTTCCCCAAACGGATAATCCGTCCGCTGCAGAATCTCAATCTCGCGCGCTTCAGCCCCCACCGTGGCCTTCACCCGGGAGGGACCGTACAAGGTGGCCGCCAGCCCGCCGTGACTGTCCCTCATCCACATGCGCATGACAAAGTTCGGGAACAGCCGGTGAACATTGCCCCCGCAACAGGCGGTGTGTCTGCCTGGATTCGGCTGGTAGGCCATCATGAATCCGCCGTGCTCCATCACGTTATGGTCCGAGTTCACGGTGGCCAGAAACTGGTTGGGGCAAGAGAAGTACTGGAGCGCCTTCCAGTCCTTCTTAATGGCGCCAAAGCCGGCGTTCATGCAGCCCCGCTCCACGGCGTCCGCCCATCGGCCGTCCCCGGTGGCCATCAGCAGGTAGCCCCAGGACCAGGTATGGTCCGCAATGTCGCAGGTCTCGTGGGAGTCCAACGAGGTGCGGGTGCGAAACCACTCCGTGGTGGAGGGAATTCCATCGATGAGCATGTGGTGGTCAAAGATCCGCCGCTGCGCGGCCAAAGCGAAGTTCAGATACTCCGGCTTGCCGGTATGGAGATAGAGAATCGCGGGCTGCTTGGCGATCTCGGCGTAGGTGACGCCATGCGCGTTGATCGGCGTGGCGGCGTAGACCCGCAGCGGCGAGAGGTCACCCAGATCGGCCGGACCCGGGCCGGTCACGGTCAGGTACTCGCTCCACGCCTTCTCGGCCATCTCCAGCAGCCGCGCGTCGCCAGTGTGCTGATAGCACCAGAGAATGTCCTCCAGGTTGGTGACATTGCGTATCGGCTTGCCATAATCCGCCTTGTCATTCAGGTAGTGCTTGCGCAACGCCTGCACAGCATCCTCATTCGGGCCGGATGACTCGCTGTCCCTTGCGTCGGCGTTCGCCGACAGACCTCGGAAGAAGACGTTCTGGGGCCAGCGATGGTAGTTGCCCACAGGATCCTCAAAGAACTTCGGGCCCAGGTAGCCATCTGGAGCGGCATGGTCCAACGTGTAGCGCAGATAGAGCTGGGTCTTGTCCAGCAGCTTCCGGTCGCCCAGCACCAGCGCCAGGCGCGTGGCGCCGTCAAACCAGTAGGCCTTTTGCTCCCACGGCCACCAGGACTCGGCTTGCTCCTCTCCGGCCCAATACGGTTCGGTAAAGGGCCAGGAGACCTCCGGAAGCTGCGAGCCCAACTGCTCGGCCTGCCGCTCCAGATAGAGGCGCAACCATCCCTCTGGCCGGATCGCGCCCGGAGCCAGAGGCGAAAGCGCGCCATAAGCCGCGCCCGCCGGCGCCGTCTGCGCGGCGGCGTTGCTGTCCAGCTCGGCCACCGCCATCATCGCCGAACTCATCAGCGTCAAGCGCAGAAACTCTCTGCGGTCCAACTCCAGGCCCTTGGAGCCCTCGCCGTCGGCCATTCCTGTCCTCCCTGGCGTTCTCTCGGCGCCGGCCCTCCGAGGACCGTTCCGGGCATAGCCGCCACGGCTTTGTGCCGGCTTCCTATCCTGCCTGGCCCATCCGTGCCAGTAGCCGCTGGCGCGCCCGCGCCCGCAGCCGGTAGCGCGACCCTCGAAACTTTCCGAACAGACCCGCTGCGCGGTTCGGCCGGCTTCGGCCCTGACCTTCTGTCTTGGCTTCTGTCTTAGCCTGGGCCTTGGCCTAGGTCTTGGCCTAAGCCTTGGCCTGGACCTTGGCTTTCGGCCTTGGCGCAGATTATAGCCGTTCCCGTGTGGATGGGTCCCGCGAACCGGGCTTGCGGCGACGCATTCCTTCCGCCCCCAGCCGGTACGCCGGTCACTCCAGTGATGGGGGAGAACACCCGGGAGGATGGGGAAGTGGGGATACACCGGAGTGGAAGAGCTCTGGCCTCAACCGTCTCCCGCTGTCCATCTCCGTCCGGGGACGTTCCACGGCGCGAATTGGGGAGGTTCAACGGCAGGCTACCAATAAATAATTGATAGTTTCCCGAAAACGGCCCCTATAATAGGCCGATGTCCCTGGCCGCTCCCCGATTCCAGCGCGACTCGACGGCTCTGCGCATCAAGCGGGAGCTGCTGCGGCAGATCCTCAACGGAGAACTCGCCCCCGGATCTCGCCTGATCGAGCTCAAGCTCGCCGACCAGTTTCGCACCAGTCAGGGGCCGGTGCGGGAGGCGCTCTGCGAGCTGGAGGGGATGGAACTGGTGACCACCGCTCCCTACCGCGGCACGCGGGTGCGCCAGGTCACCGTAAAGGACGTGCGCGAAGCCTATCAGGTCCGCGCTTCCCTGGAGGAGTTGGCGGCCCGGCAGGCTGCCACGCGGCTGCGGGGGGACCTGGAGCCCTTTGAGAAGGCGGCAACCGCTTCCTTGGGTGCCGCCAAGCGCAACGATATCCGCCTCTACACCCGCCACGATATCCGCTTCCACCGCCTGATCGTCGCCGCCAGCGAGAATCGCATCCTGCTGAGAACCTGGGACTCGCTGGCCCTGGAAGTTCATGTGCAGATCCGCCTGCTCCGGGACCAGATCGATCTGGTGGCCGCGCAACAGGACCACTGGCGGATTCTGGAGGCGCTGGCCAGGGGCAACGGCGCAACCGCGGGAAGGCTGCTGCGCAAGCATATTCTGAACCCCCAGCCGCTGCGGACCGAAGCAACCGTAAGCTCGCGTTGAAGGGATGGCTCAACCGGCGGGAAGCTGACGGGCGTTCCACCCGCCCCCCAGAGAGATGATGAGCTTGGCCGTGGCCAGCATGCGGCGGGTCAGCAGGGCTGCCGCCACCTGCTCATCCTGAAGTTCGATCGTCTGATCGGTAAGCACCTCCAGATAGTTACCCAAACCCTGCTGGAAGCGCTGGTTCGCGAGCTGGGTGCCCACGGTGGCCGCCTGCACGGCTTGCTGCTGCTGTTCCGTCTCCTGGGCCAGGATCCGCAGCGCTCCCAGTTGGTCCTCTACATCCCGAAAGGCGGAGAGAACCTGCTCCCTGTACAGCGCCACGGCCTGCGCGCGCTGCGCCAGGGCCTCAGCCACCTGCGCCTTGCGCAGGCCACCTTCAAAGATCACCTCGTTGGCGTTCACCGCGCCATCCCAGGTGGTACTGCCCTTGTGCATCAGGTCGGTGATCTTGTCGCTTTCCACGCCGCCGCTGGCGCCCAGCATGATGTTGGGATAATAAGCAGATTCCGCCACGCCAATCAGCGCATTGACCGAAGCCACATTGCGCTCCCTGGCGGCGATATCCGGGCGACGCTCCAGCAGCTCGGAGGGGATCCCGGTTGGAATGGACGGAGGTTCGCCGGTCAGAGGATCCTCAGCCAGATGGAATCCGCTGGCAGGCACGCCCACCAGGACAGCGATCGCGTGTTCTTCCTGGGCGCGCTGCACTCCCAGGTCCACAAGCTCGGCCCGCACCTGCTGCAGTTGCGCCACCGCCAGCTCAACGTCGCTGCGGCTGTCCAGGCCCACCCGATATCGCTCGCGAGTCAGACGCAGCGTGTTCTCCTCGGCGCTGACCATCTTGCGCAGCAGCTGCACCTGCAGATCCACGCCGCGCAGTTGCAGGTACGTCGTGGCCAGCAGGCCCTGCAAACTGAGTTGAAGGCTGGCCATATCGGCCGCAGAGACCTGGGCGCCGGCCTGGCTGGCCTGAATCTGGCGATGGATGTTGCCCCAGAAATCCGGCTGCCAGGAGATATTCACCGGAATCAAAAAGTTCCAGAATGTCAGCGGCACGTTGGGGGGCAGAAGAGGATTTGTGCTGGAAAAACGGCTTCGGCTGAGGCCGGGACTGATGGAGACCGATGGATAAAGGGCAGACTTGCTGATCAGGACCATGTCATGGGCCTGCTGATAAGCTTCAGCCGCGGCCAGCAGGCTCTGGTTGGAGGCGGCGCAGCGATGCTCGAGCTGATCCAGTTGGCCGTCCCCATAGATCCTCCACCAGTTCTCCCGGTCTGCCGCGTCCTGAGGCTGAGCATGCGTCCAGTCTCCGTTGCGTCCGTTGTCGCTATAGGCAGGCGGCGTCGGCGCGGAGGGACGCTGATACTTTGGCCCCACAGAGCACCCCACGCCGCACAAGAGAAGCGCCAGCGCAGCCCCTGCGAAGCTCCGATTCGCTCTCATCGGGCCTCACCCATGCTGTTGTTCGCAGAGGCCACAACACGGACCCTTTCGCCATTGGTAAGCGAGTCGGGAGGATTGCTGATGACCGCCTCACCATCCGTCAGGCCGGTGAGCACCTCGGCCGTGGTCCCCATCTCCCGCCCCACGGTGATCCGAACCAGCCGCACCCGTCCGCTCTGGTCCACCGTTCCCACATACTCTCCATCGGGAAGCAGGATCAAGGCGCTCTCCGGCACAATCCGCACCGGAACCGGATCGGTGACGTGCAGGTGAACCTCGGCGTAGCTGCCGGGCTGCAACTCTCCGTCCGCATTGCGCACATCCACCTCCGCCAGCAGTGTGCGCATCACCGGATCAATGGCGTCCGAGGTCCGCACCAGCGTGCCGCGAAAGCTTCGGCCGGGATATTGGGGCAAGGTCAGCACCGCCGCTGCGCCCCGGCGCGCCAGCGGCGCATACTCCTGGGGCACATTGACGAAGACTCGCAGGACATCCACCCTGGAGATATCAAAGATCTCGCGGTTGCTGGGTATGGTTCCGGCGCCTGCCGTCACCGTGCTTCCGGTGGTGGTGATCAACTGTCCCGTATCGATGTTGCGCGTCGTAATCACACCGTCAAACGGAGCAACCACCCGCTCAAAGTCCTGCAACGCCTGCAGCCGGCGCATGTTGGCCTCGGCAGAGTTCACCATCGTGTCATCGGCTCGCAGTTGGTCCACGGCCGTATCGGTGTTCTGCTGCGTCACCGCGTGGCTGCCGATCAACGTCTGGTAGCGCTGCGCCGTCACCTTGGCCAGTCGGTCGTTGGTCGTCGCCGTGGCCAGCTCCGCCTTGGCCTGAGCCAGTTGCTGGTCCAGTTCCGGAGTCTCAATCACCGCCAGCAGATCTCCGCGGCGCACGTGCGCACCGATGTCGTAGTACCAGGCCTTCACGTATCCGGTGGTCCGCGCATAGATGGGAGCCATGGTATAGGCCTGCACATTGCCGGGAAGAACAATCTCCTGGGCGCTGGTCTCGACCGCGGGAACCGCAACAGAGACGGCCGGGGCCGCATTCGCCTGGGTGTAGCCGGCCAGGCTGCTCGCCGCCTGCTTGCGACGGAATATGCCGTAGATGACGGCAACGATCAGCACCAGCAGCACGAGCAGAAGCCATGGCGTGAGGCTTCGCCGCCGTGGAATCGACGCCGCCGTCGGCTCCGCGTGGGAGCCCGTGGCCTGCGGATCTCCGCCGCTCGTTGTCCGCTTGGTCGTCCCGATCTCTTGGCTCATGGTTTGCTACTCCTGCTCGGCGTTCGTAGGGCCCGGGGCGGGCGCGTCTTGCGGCCCGGTCTGGCCGCCTTGCTGGCTGTCCTGACGGTGCATCAAGGAGAAGAATGCAGGCACGAACGTCAGCGTGCCCAGGGTGGCCAGCACCAGCCCTCCGATGACGGCCCGGCCCAAGGGAGCATTCTCTTCTCCTCCTTCGCCCAGGCCCAGGGCCATGGGGACCATCCCGATGATCATCGCCAGAGCTGTCATCAGCACCGGGCGGAAGCGCGTGAACCCCGCATTCAGCGCCGCCTCGGCCGCGCTCACGCCGGCGTGCATCTGATCTTTGGCAAAACTCACCACCAGGATCGAGTTCGCCGTAGCGATGCCGATGCACATGATGGCCCCCGTAAGGGCGGGAACGCTCAGCCTTGTTCCGGTGAGAAACAGCATCCAGACGATGCCGGCCAACGCCCCGGGCAGAGCGGCGATGATGATGAAGGGGTCCAGCCAGCTCTGAAAGTTGACCACGATCAAGGCATAGACCAGAACGATCGAAAAGATGAGGCCCTCGAAGAGGTCGCTGTAGGAGCTGCGCATGGTCTGCACCTGCCCGCGCAGAAAGACCTGAGTTCCGCGCGGCAGCTCACTGCGGCTCTCAGCAATGATGCGGTCCAGTTGGCTCGCCACGCCCCCCAGATCCGTGCCCTCGACCGCGCCGTAGATGTCGATCACCGGACGGGCATCGTAGTGGCTTACCGTGGCCGGCTCGGTGATGTGCTCCAGTCTGGCCAGGTTGCCCAGAATCTGAGGCGGAGCCGAGGATCCGCTCTCCACCACCGGGAAGTTCTCCAACTCCTGCAGATTCTTGACGTCATACTGGGGCGTCTGCACCGCGATATCGTAGGCGATGTGGCTGCGCGGATCGAGATAGAAGTTCGGCGTCGTCTGAAAACTTCCGCTCAGGCTGATCATCAGGTTGGAGGCCACCTGGGCTTCGGTGTAGCCGGCCTGCTGGGCTCGTGTCCGATCCACATCCACCCTCCAGGCAGGCAGGTTGAAGGGCTGCTGAATCCGCAGGTCCGTCACCCCGGGGACGCGCGCGAACCTCAGCATCAGGCGTTCAGCCACATCCCGGTCGGCTTCCACCTGCTGACCTACAAGCTGGATATCCATCTGCGCCGGCAGCCCAAAGTTCAGGATCTGGCTCACCATATCCGTGGGCAGAAAGTAAAACTCCACCCCCGGAAACTCCTGGTTCAGCCGCTTCCGCAGAACATGCACATACT
>JAJYZE010000079.1 GCA_021800195.1 Acidobacteriota bacterium | reverse complement strand
CGGTTCCAGACCCGATTCCGGACCGGATTCCCGATCGGGCTCGCAGACTGGGGTCCAGGGTGCAGGCCGGGCAGAGGATTGATACACTCAACCCTGCATCCATGAGTCTCAAAGCCAAGATCGAAGCCGTCATCTACGCCGCCGAAGAGCCCGTCACCCTCGCCCAACTCATCGGCCTGCTCGGAGAGGAGGGTCAGGCGGAACTGGACGCCATCGCTGCCCAGCAGCACCCTCTCACCCTGGTGGGAGCCTCGCCGCACGACCCACCCGACACCCGGAACGAAGCGGACCCCGAAGTCACGCTGGAAGCCCAACAGAACGCGGATCCCGGCGCGCTCACCCTCTCTTCCGCAGCGGACGATGCGCCGCCGGAGGGCCCCGTCCACGCCAACCCCGCGGAACAGCCCAAGGAAAACGATCGGGAGACGGACCCTGAAGCCGGCCCCTCCACCTCCCGAGTCGCTACAACCCACGATTCTGCAACCACTTCAGAGACATCCTCCGATCCAGCCGACGCGCTGCCGGCTTCTGGCCAGCTCAGCGAAGCCGGCCAGAAACTGGCCGCGCGCAGGTTACGAGAGTACTTCCGTTCTCTCCTCGATCAACTGATCGCCGACTACGCCAACGGAGACCGGGGCCTGGAGATCCGCGAGGTCGCCAGCGGCTTCCGCCTGGCGACCAAGCCGGAGTTCCACGACGCTGTCCGAGGCTTCGTCAAGTCCCTCAAGCCGCCTTTGAAGCTCTCCTTGCAGGCCCTGGAGACCTTGGCTGTGGTCGCCTACAAGCAGCCCGTCACTGCCCCGGAGGTCTCCGAGATTCGCGGCGTGGACTCGGCCGGGGTCCTCGGCTCGCTGCTGTCCCGCAAGCTGATTACCACCGCCGGCCGCAAACAGGTCATCGGCCGGCCTATCCTCTACAAGACCACCAAAGAGTTTCTGCTCCGCTTCGGCCTCAAGGACATCAACGAACTCCCCAGCATCGAGGAGTTCGAGAGAATCGCCGGAGAGCTCAACGACGCCGTTCAAGAGGAGATTCCTATGGAGGCAGAGCCCCAAACTAGCGACCGTGCGGAGGCCCAGCCCCCAGCTGCCGAAGATGCCGCCGTCCAGTTCCCAGCCACCGCCGATGCAGTTGCCCAACCATCGCCCGGCTCGTCCGGCGCATCCAATACCTTGGAAGACGCGGATGGGGCCACGGCCAGGCCATTGGAAGCACAATGACCGGAACCCTTCCCGAAGGTCTATCGGAAAGAATGGAACGCTCAAGCAGTTTCAGTGTAGTTGTACCCAATGCCTCGACTTCTATGGGCGTTTTCCCCAATGAAAACGCCGCTGTAAGCCCTCTTCGGGACACCCATCAACACTGAAAATGCTATAAGAGAGAGACTATGGAACCCCGCGAAACCCGTAGCAACCCCATCATCATCGACGCCAGCAACGGCGGCTTCAGCCGCTCCAGCGCCTTCGGTCAGGCACGCACCCAGTCCGCATCCTCGCTGCTCAGCCGCGTTCTGGTCATCGCCTCCCTGGGCTTCTTCGTCTCCGCCATCGGCATCGCCGCGGCTCCGCCGTACTTCGCCGGCCCTGTCTCCTGGCTCTGCATCATCGCCACCTTCGGGCTGATCTTCGCCATCCGCGCCTCGCGCCAGAATGCCCTCCTCTCCTTCGGGCTCTTCCTTCTGCTGGCGCTGGCGATGGGCTTCCAGATCAGCCCCTGGATCAACATGCTGATGCACACTGGCCACTCGGATGTAGTCTTCAACGCCGCCCTCACCACTGCGGTCGGAATGGCTTGTCTAGGCATGGGCGCGCAGATCTTTACCTTCGACTATCGCCGGGTTCAGAATTACGTCTTCGCTGCGCTCCTGGTCCTGGTGCTGGCGGGCGTGCTCAGCATCTTCTTCCATTTCATCAGCCCGACGTTCTACTCTTACGCAACGCTGGCGATCTTCAGCGTTCTGGTGGTTGTGGACTTCATGCGCATCCGCAACGGCGGCGACGGAGCCACCGCCGTGGAACTAGCCCTGAGCATCTACCTCGACGGCATCAACATCTTCCTGGCCCTTACGGAGATCTTCGCCGGCGGTCGCCGCCGCGATTAGAGACTGTTTCTGCCGAAACGGATCCCGAATCCCCATGCCGTCGGGTCTCGTCCCCGGAGAGATGCCTTTGGCCAGGCATCTCTGCAACGCCCATCCCCGGCAGTCCCTCTCTTCTCAGCGTTTCTCGGCATCCTGAAGAGAGCGAGGAACACGGCCTTTTCAACTTCCAGCTTCCACCGACCGCGATGAGCTGATCCGCAGTCAGAAAGTTCCCGTCATGAGCAAGCACCCTGAATCCAACACAGGCGAAGACAGACCCCTGGCAGGCGAGCGGCTGCAGAAGATTCTCGCCCACGCGGGAATCGCCAGCCGCCGCGCCGCCGAGCAGATGATCCTCCAGGGCCGCGTTCAGGTCAACGGCCAGACCGTCGCCGAACTCGGCTCCCGCGCCGACATCTCCCGCGACCACATCCGGGTGGACGGGAAGCGCCTGCACGGCCCGGAGCCCACCCGCTACTTCATGGTGAACAAGCCCCGTGGTTACGTGACCACACTGGATGACCCCGAACACCGCCCCACTGTCAGCGAACTTCTTGGCCAGGCGGCTCAAAAAAAGGTGGTCGGAGAGCACTCCCGGCTCCCGCGCCTCTACCCGGTTGGCCGCCTTGACTACCTCTCCGAGGGTCTGCTGCTCATGACCAACGACGGCGACCTGGCCAACAAGCTCTCCAAGGCCGCCAGCGGCGTCGCCAAGACCTATCTGGTTAAGGTCTCCGGCGCCCCCAGCGATGAGAGCATCGATCAACTCCGCCGCGGCATCATGATCGACCGTGGCCGGCTTGCCGACACTCAAAGCTCCGGCCGCCGCGACCGCGTCCTCACCCAGCCCGCCAAAGTGGAGCAGGTTCGCGAAGGCGACAACCCATGGTTTGAAGTGACCCTGACCGAGGGCCGTAACCGCCAACTGCGCAAGATGTTTGAGGAGATCGGACATCATGTCGAGAAGATCCGCCGCATCGGCTATGGCGCGCTCACCCTCGACGTACCTCCAGGAAGCTTCCGCGAACTCACCCCGGGTGAGGTTCTGGCCCTGCACCGGGCCGCTGCGGGCCTGAAGGTCGAACGGCGCAAGACCCTGCCCGAGGCCGCGCAGCTCAAAAAGCCCGTCCCTCCCAAACACCGGCCCGTGCACAAAGCCCAGCGTCAGCCCTTGAACAGAACCGGCAGGCCAGGCGCAAAAGGCGGCCGCTCCGCATAAGCGGCGGAGCGAATCCGCCCCGCCGCTTCCCGGGCGCTCGCCTTGGGAGGTCGTTCCGCAAGTCAAAACAAGACAGCCAAGAGATGGTATATTGGTAGCAGCGCAGAGGAATCTGCGCTTAGCGCCGCGGGCAGACGACTCCCCCGAAGGGGATTCTTGACAATAGTCTGGCCAGAGACCGCGACCGCCGTAGTTCTCCGCCACCGTTTTTTCAAGCGTTGGTTGCTCTGGCTAGCAGGCCGATCCGTTGGATTACAGGATCTCGCCTCGCCGTGCAGCAGCAGTGCTTTCCGTGCCCCAGGGCATCATGAAGGTTTCTGGCTTACCAGACCGCAAGCAGTGCTGATCGATGAATCCACGTAGCTGTTCGCAAGCAGCCATCGGTGCCCTTGCCTGCGGTTTACGCCTCTGCATTCCATCTCCCTTCACCGATCCCAAAGGAACATCTTGTCTACTCTCACTCTTGAGTCCATTCTGAACCCGGAACCTCTCCAGGTTTCACGTCACATCGCAACCACACTGGAAGAAGCCTCCGCCCTCAGCTTTACCAGCTTCGACATCTCCGCCTCCCTCAAAGCTCGCCTGACCGCCGCCGGATTCCTCCACCCCACACCCGTGCAGGCGGGAGCCATTCCGCCCGCGCTGGAGGGCGAAGACATCCTGGCCACCGCCTCCACCGGCACCGGCAAAACGCTCAGTTTTCTGGTTCCCATGATTGAGCGCCTCGAGGAGATCTCCACACCCAGCACGCGGGGCAACAAGACTCCCGTGCTGGCGCTGATCCTTCTTCCCACCCGAGAGCTCGCCATGCAGGTGCTTGATCAGTTCTACACGATCTGCCCTTCGCATAAATCCGACGCTGTGCTGGTTTGCGGAGGGCTCTCAGAGAACACCCAGCTCGAACAGATCAGCCGCGGCCCACGCCTGCTGGTCGCCACCCCCGGACGCCTGGAGGACTATCTTCGCCGCAAGGCCGTCAGCCTGCGGGATGTGGACATGCTGGTGCTCGACGAGGTCGACCGCATGCTGGACATGGGCTTCCTGCCTTCCATCCGGCGCATCGTCAGCGCCCTGCCTCGCGATCGCCAGACCATGTGTTACTCCGCCACGCTGGACGCCAGCATTCGGGAGATTGTTAAGGACTACGTGCAGGATCCGGTGCGAGTGGAGATCGGCTCTACCTCCCGGCCTTCTGACCAGGTTGAGCTTCGCGTCTACACCGTCATGCAGGATCAGAAGCTGGCTCAGCTTGACAAGATGCTGCACGATGAAGCGGGCACCTATCTGGTCTTCTCGCGCACCAAGCACGGCACCGATCGCATCGGGCGCAAACTGGAGAAGCTCGGCCACCAGGTGGAGATCATCCACGGCGACCGCTCCCAGTCGCAACGCACCGCCGCCCTCAAGAACTTCGCCGCCGGCCGCAGCCGCATTCTGGTCGCCACGGATGTCGCAGCACGCGGCATTGACATCTCCCACATCGCCCACGTCGTGAACTATGACCTGCCCAACGGTAGCGACGACTTCGTGCACCGCATCGGCCGCACTGGCCGCGCCGGGGCCCGGGGCGTCGCCACCACCTTTGTCACCCCACTGGAGAAGAGCGATGCCCTGAAGCTGGAGCGGGAGCTGAAGATCAAATTTGCCTGGTCGGAGGCGGACAAGAATCTGGCCAAGGAAGCGCGCAACCAGCCCATTGACATCAGCCAGAACGTTCAAGGCCTCAACGAGTTGTTGCAGATGGAGACCCGCAGTTGGAGGAGCTCCGGGGATAACGCCCCGGAGGCCGCCTCCCATCAGACTGGACGTTCCAGCGGCAAACTCCAGCGCAGCGCAGCGCGCGGCAACGGCTCCGGCAAAGCGACGCAAGGCGCGCGCACCAAACGTTCCCTGCCTGGCCAGAGTAGCTCCGGACGCTCCTCCCGGCGACGCCGCTCCGGCCGGTGATCAGGCTTCGCAACGGGCCCGCAGAGGCATGGCCTTCCACTTCCTCTGCGATCACCCGTTGCAAGTTGTGCTACGCTTTGCCCATCATGAATTTCCGTCGCTTGCGTGCCGTTCCCCTTCTGTTTACTCTGCCCATGCTTCCTTCGATGCAGGCTCAGCGCGTCTCGGTTGACGGTGGCGATCAGACGTTTTCCTATCTCAGCAACCAGTACTTTCAGGACATCTACTTCAAGTTCTCGCCCACCGCCGGCACCAGCGCGGGCCTGCACCAATACGACTCTCAACTGGAGGACTACTCGGCCGCCAGCATGGAACGTCAGGTGGCAGCGCTGCAGGCGTTTGAAAAGAAGCTGGAGGCGCTCGATCCGAGCTCTCTCGATGCGGAACCGCGCGCGGACTATCAGATTCTGCTCAACAACATCCGCGGACAACTGCTGAGCCTCCAGGTGGTGCGCGGCTGGGAGAAAAATCCGGATCAGTACTCCAGCGGCGTCACCAACGCCATCTTCGTCATCATGGAGCGTCCCTATGCTCCGCTGGATGTGCGCCTGCAAGCGGTGATCGCCCGCGAGCGCCAGATTCCCCAGGCGCTGGCTTCCGCCCGGCAGAACCTGAAAGACCCGCCTCAGATCTATACCCAGATCGCCATCCAACAGATCGGTGGTGATATCAGCTTCTTTCAGCATGATGTTCCCACCGCCTTTGCCGCGGCCAACAATCCGGCTAACAAAGACGGCTATGCCGCCTTCGTCAGCAGCAACGCAGCCGTCATTGAGGCTTTACAAAGCTACGCCCAGTGGATGAAGACTGATCTGTTGCCCCGCTCCCATGGCGACTTCCGCTGGGGTGCGGACACCTTCTCCAAGGCGCTGGAGTACAACGAGATGGTGGACATCCCGCTGCCGCGTCTGCTGCGGATCGCTTATGCGGACCTGCACAAGAATCAAGTGGAGTTTGCTCGTGTCGCCCGGGAGATCGATCCCAACAAGACGCCGCAGCAAGAGCTCGCCGAGCTGGCGACGATGCATCCGGCCCCGGACAAGCTCTTGCAAGCCTTTCACGACCGTTTCGACTCCGAGATTGGCTTCATCCGCTCCCACCACATCATTACTCTGCCCAGCGATGTCCAGCCGGTGCTGGAGGAGACTCCGCCCTTCATGCGGGCGACCACCCAGGCATCCATGGACCCTCCCGGCCCCTTTGAGGTGAACTCCAACAAGGCGTACTTCAACGTCACGCTGCCGGAGCCCAGTTGGAGCCCGCAGCAGACCGCCGAGTACATGGCCGCCTTCAACATCGGCACCATCGTCTCCACCAGCGTGCATGAAGCCTACCCCGGCCATTATGTGCAGTTCCTCTGGCAGTCGCAGTTTCCCTCCACCATCCGCAAGATTCTGGGAGCCAACACTAACATTGAAGGCTGGGCGCATTACTGCGAACAGATGATGCTCGATGAGGGCTACGGCCAGCCCGGCACGGGCGCAGCCGACGCACGCCAGGCAAAGCTGATTCGACTGGGCCAGTTGCAGGATGCGCTCCTGCGCGATGCCCGCTTCGTCGTCGCCATCCGTATGCATACCGGCGTGGGCGGATGGCTCACGATTCCGCAGGCCGAGCAATTTTTCGTTGAGCAGGGATATCAGTCGCAACCCATCGCGGAGGTAGAGACCAAGCGTGGCTCCTCCGACGCTCTCTATCTCTACTACACCCTGGGCAAGCTGGAGATCATGAAGCTGCGCGCCGATGTGCAGAAAAAAGAGGGCGCGGCGTTCAATCTGCAAACGTTCCACGACGACTTCGTGCGGCAGGGCTTTGCACCCATCAAGATCATCCGCCAGGCCATGCTGCGCAACAACAGCCCCGTCTTGTGACCAAGCCGGCTTTGGGGCTTCTCTGCGATCACCCTGCAGGCCGAGCCCCTCTCCCCCTCAAAAGTCTCAGCCGCCTCATACGCCTCAGCCGCGGAACTCCCGTTTGAATTCCTGCTCCGGGGCTTCTCCGTGTACGCAAAGAACCGTGCGCACGCAAAAAACTATGCACGCAAAGAATACCGCACAGAGCACTGCCTGCTTCGGAGTTCCCCATCCAACGCTTTCTCAGCTTCCGGGCGTCATGGCCGCAGCTTCAGTCGACAGGATCGCTTCCAGAATCCAGCTCAGTTCCTTGGAGTCGAAGCGGCTGTTCCGCAGCGCGGCGAGATTGGCGCGCAGATGCTCCATGTGCAGCATGGAAGCAACAACCGTCGGAACGCCTAAGCCGCCGGTCACAAGGTTCAGCACCACATCCGCCAGCACGGCATCATCGGCGGGCCGCAGCTTCTCTCGCAGCCCTGCGGGAGTCGCCGGCGCGACCGAGAGCAAACTTAAGAGCCTCTTGCCCCCGGCAACTCCCGCGGGACCGCCGAACGGGTGGTTGGCGATCGCGATGAAATCCCCCCCGGCCCGGCCGACCAACCGCTGCCCCAGACCCAGGTTGAAAAGGTTGCAGGGAAACTGGAGATAGCGCAGGCCGGCGGGTCTGGCCGCTAACGCACTCTCGATCACCTCAGGCTCCGCCGCAACTCCCACCCAACGCACCTTTCCGGCAGCCACCAGATCCTGGAGCGCCGCGAAGAGTTCCCCGCGCTCCAGCACGCTCGGGGGCGGATCATGCAGAGAGAGAACGTCAACATAATCGGTCCGGAGAGCGCGCAGACTCGCTTCCAGGCTGGCATGCAGATCCGCAACGCTGAAGTGGCCGGAAGAGCGCTGCGCAGCCAGCGGCCCTTGCAGCCAGCGCCGTGCTCCCGGAGCCACGTGCAGGAGGCCGCGCACCAGCGGCTTCAGTCTACGCGCGGCAGACATAGGCCCAGCGGCAGCGGGTAAGACACCGAATTTGGTGGAGATGACAACCCCGGAGCGGCGGCCGCGCAGAAACTCCCCCAGCAGGGCCTCCGCCTCGCCATAACCATAGGATCGCGCGCTGTCGAAGAACCGGATTCCCGCCTCATAGGCAGCTCCCAGCGCGGCCAGCGACTCTTTGCGGCCCACCCGCCCCATTAGAGCGGCACAGCCAAAGCCCAGCCCAGCAACCACTGCTGCTTCCCCCAAGCCGAGCTTCACCTCCCCAGCAGAAGATCTCTCCCCCTCCGAATCACGTCCCAAGGCGCTTCTTCTTGCGTCTCTAGCGTCCGGATCGTTCGCCTCGCCATCTAAAATCGTCTTCATGAGCATTTCTCTTGCAGGAAGCCCTGCAAACTGACAGAATCGGTTGGCCATCTCCTGGGGGGATATCCAGCGGTCCTCCGTTTCTTCTAGTCTGTATTTGTGAGTTCGTCGCCTGGGCGTTCAGGACAACCCTCTCGACCGCAAGGTAGCGAAAAGATACAACATGGAGAGAGACCTCTACCTTTCATGACTCCGCAGAAGATTCGTAAAGCAGTGATCCCGGCGGCAGGATTCGGGACCAGGTTCCTTCCTGCCTCCAAGGCTACGCCCAAGGAGATGCTGCCGCTGGTTGACAAGCCTCTCATCCAGTATGGAGTGGAAGAGGCGGTAGCAGCCGGCTGCACCGATATCATCATCGTAACCGGGCGCGGCAAAACCACCATGGAGGACCACTTCGATCGTTCACCCGAACTCGAAGCGGCACTGCAAGCCCGCGGCAAGAGCCATCTGTTGGAGTTGGTGCGCTCCATCGCCACCTTGGCCAACATCAGCTACGTTCGCCAGCCCGAGGCCCTTGGACTTGGCCACGCCGTCTTGATGGCCAAACAACTGGTGGGCAACGAACCCTTCGCCGTCCTTCTGCCCGACGATATCGTGAACGCCCAGCCGAGTTGTCTGGCTCAGATGGCCGGGGCCTTTGCCGAGACCCAGACTACAATCCTGGGCACGGAAGTGGTGGAGGGTGAAGCCATCTCTCTCTACGGCTGTCTGGACTGCGCGCCGCATCCTGCCAACCCGCGCCTGCTGGCCGTGCGCAACCTGGTGGAAAAACCCAGCCCGCAGCAGGCGCCCAGCCAGAATGCAATCATCGGACGCTACATTCTTACCCCTCAAATCTTTGCGATGATTGAGCAGCTTACTCCTGGCGCTGGAGGAGAGCTACAGCTCACCGACGCCATCCGGGCGCTGCTGCAGCATGAGAAGGTCTTTGGCTTCCAATATACCGGTCAGCGTTACGACGCCGGCGACAAGCTGGGCTTCCTGCAGGCCTCTGTCGACTTCGCACTGCGGCATGATGAGGTTGGCCCCGCCTTTCGGAAGTGGCTTCAGGCGCGGCAGCTCTGAACCCACGCGAATCAAAAGCGAGACAGCTTCCGACCACGCAACGGAGATTCCGGATAAGAGTTAAGCCGAAGTTGAAATCACGCGCGGCGCGGCCGGGCCCTCGCTGCAAAAGGGGAACCCATCCAATCCATTACCGCTATCCTGACCGCCTTCTGCCTGCTCGCCGTCGCGTCCGCTTCGACAACTCCCGGCGACGCGCTCTACGCCCATCCTGGCCGGCGGATCGACGCCGGCAGCGCGCGCCTGAACTTCTACTGCCTGGGAACGGGTTCACCCACAGTGATCTTCGACGCCGGCTGGGAGGATTGGTCGCCTGCCTGGGCGCTGATTCAACCCAGCATCGCGCGCTACGCCAGGGCCTGCGCCTACGATCGCGCCGGTAGCGGCTTCAGCAGCGCCGGACCGATGCCGCGCACCAGCGTGGAGATCGCCCGCGAACTCCACGCCGCCTTGCACCGAGGCCATATTCCTGGCCCATACCTGCTCGTCGGGCACTCCTTCGGCAGTTACACCACGCGGACCTTCGCGGACCTGTACATGCCCGAGGTCTACGGCCTGGTGCTGGTCGATGGAGAATCCGGCGACCTCATCGGCCAGGGCTCGAGCGCTGCCGACCAGGAGGAGACTCGCGCGATGCTGGCCAACCTGGCCGCTTGCCGGGACGCCATTGCGAACCATCAGCCGCTGCCCCCGCTGCCGGCGCATGGTCCTGGCGCAAACTTCGCTCCACCGATACCCTGCTCGCACCAGTTCTTCCGCGGCCTGCCCATGCCGGAATGGTCGCCGGAGTTGAATGCGGCCGTGCTGCGCATCGCCAACTCCCGCGTTGCGCTGTACAACGCCGTTATCTCGGAGATGCAGGAGATGCCCGCCGACGAACAATTTTTAAAAGCCCACCGGCGCTCCTTCGGTCATCGGCCCGTCCG
>JAJYZE010000078.1 GCA_021800195.1 Acidobacteriota bacterium | reverse complement strand
CGCCCCACGGGATTGGCCGAATAGCGCGAGTAGGCTTCCAGTGTCTCCAAAGACTCGTGATGGGTATAAACCTGGTCCTGCTCGAAGGCGGAGATCAGGTCTTCAAACGGCTCGATCGGAAGATTGCGCTGAGCAATCGTGGGCTGCAGAGCGACGTACACAGGATGCCGCGAACGCTCCGGTTGCTGGAAGCACTGCCGTAGCATGGCCCTCCAGGTGGAGAGCAGACGCGTAGCTGTGTCCCTGTCCCCCACCTCATCCCCGAGATCGTCCGAGGTCCGGCAGAAGGCATAGACACTGTGGAAGTGCGGACGCAACGCTGCAGGAAGAACAAATGCCGCCACGTGGAAGTTCTCATAATGCGTCGTGGCCAGCGTCTTGCACCATGCCTGAGCCTCCGTCAGCGAAGGACGCGTGGCCGGGGTGAGGTACACCGATGGCGCACCCAGAAGCCGGTCGTCCCATCCCTGGGGCAAGCCGGTAACAGCCACGGCCTTGTCCGATAGCGGGCTCATCGCGGCCATCCTCCAGGATTCGCTCCCGCAATCGCTTTTGCAGCCTCGGCTCCGGCTCGTCCGACCGCTGTTTCCCCAGTGCCGCGGGGCAAGCCACCGGGGAAGATGATGGTCTTGATCTCCGCCGTCACTCCCTCCGCCGGACGGGTCATCATCGCGCGGAAGACCTTGGGAAGATCTTCAACGGTGGCCATCCCGGTATGAAAATCATGCGCACGGAACCTTCCCGAGACGATGAGATCGAAGGCGCGCCGGGCGGTAGCGGGGGTGTGGTGAAAGCTGGCCTTGAGGGTCAGGTCAGAGTAGTGGATCAGATTGGTGTCCAAAGCGACGGTGGTTCCGCTGGGAGGCCCACCGAAAAGATTGATCAACCCTCCTTTGCGCGCCATCTGCACCGCCCACTGCCAGGCTTCCGGAGTCGCCACGGCCTCCAGGACGATGTCCGCACCCCGGCCCTCGGGGGTCAGCGCCCGGGCAGCGGCGATCGGATCCGGAACATCCGAAACTCGCACCACCTCCTTCGCGCCAAAGTGACGCGCTGTGGCGATCTGGTCTCTGCGCTTCACCACGGCAATAACATTCAAACCGGCCAGCGACGCCGCATGGATGAAGAGCAAGCCGATCGGACCGGCGCCCAGGACGATGGCCGTCTTTCCTGCGGCGTCTCCGTCATCGTCTGCGAAAGAGACGCCCGACTCCTCCAGTCCGCGGAGGACGCAGGCCAGCGGCTCGGTGAGAGCCGCGTCCTCGAAGCGGACGCTATCCGGCAAATGCAACGTGTTCTTCTCCACAATCCTGGCCGGAATACGAATGAACTCCGCGTAAGCTCCATTGTTGAACAGAAGATCGTCACACAGATTCTGTTGCTGGTTGCAGCAGAAAAAACATTGGTCGCAGGGAGCTGAGTTGAGCGGAACGACCCGGTCGCCGATCGAAAAGTCAGTGACTCCCTGGCCCCGCTCGACGACAGTTCCGGCCAGTTCGTGGCCAAACAGGCGATCCAGTGTGAGCATCTTGGCGTGATAACCGCGGCGGTAGACCTTGAGATCCGTGCCACAGGTAAGGGCTGCGCCAACCCGCAACACCAATTCCCCCGGCCCGGCTGAGGGTATTGGCACCTCCTCGATGCGCAGATCCTCCTGGCCACGCAGAACGGCGGCCCTCATGGAGCGGCGAACATCTTCCTCCCGCCTGTCGCCTTGCTGGACAGATCGAACCATCTCTTTATCATCTCATCCCGCCCTATGTGGCAGGGCGAGGCCAACCCTCGGTCCGGCTCCGTGCAAGGTTACGGCTGAAAGCTCTGCAAAGCCCGGGGTTCGAAATGCGAAGATGCCGCATCTGATACCCTGAGCGAAGCGCGAATCCATGAGAATTTTCTCGCCAGAGGCCTACGCGAAATCCGTCGTCGCTTCCGTGCAGGAGTACTCCCTGCTGTGCGCGAGAGCCGTCGCCAACATCTTCTCCCGGCCACGGTACATGGCCGATATCTATGCCCAGATGGACTCCATCGGCGCCGGGTCGCTGCCCATCGTCGTGCTCACCGGCTTCTTTACGGGCTGCGTGCTCGCCCTGCAATCGGCCGTCAACCTGAAAGTGTTTGGCGCAGTCAATATGACCGGAGAGCTGGTCACGCTGGCCATGATCAAGGAATTGGGCCCGGTATTGACCGGCCTGATGATCTCCGGACGCAACACCTCCGGCATGGCCAGCGAGCTCGGTTCGATGAACGTCACCGAGCAGCTCGACGCCATGCGAGCGCTGGGAACCGATCCGATCCGCAAACTGGTCACGCCCCGCCTGGTTGCGACCGTCGTCATGGTCTTCTTTCTCACCATCATTTCCGACGCCTGCGGAGTCGGAGGCGGAGCCTTTGTCGCCGTCTATATGCTCAAACTTAACGCCGCGCAGTTCTTCCACACCGGATATATGTCCCTAGAACATGGTGACATCGTCGAAGGTCTGGTGAAGCCGGTCTTTTCCGGATTCATCATCGCCACCATCGGATGTTATTACGGACTGAGAACAACGGGCGGAACCCGCGGCGTGGGCCAGGCGACGACTCAGGCCGTCGTCTCCTCCTCCGTGCTGATCATTCTTGTGGACTTCCTGGTCACTCAACTCATGATAGGCATCTTCGGAAGGTAACCGATGACGGCGACGGCCGAGAATCCATGGATGGCGGAGTTTCTCTCCAGGGGTGGCCCCATGGTCGAGTTTGAGAACGTCTCGATCGGCTTTGAAGGGAACCCTGTCCTGAGAGACATAAGCTTTCAAGTCGCCCTGGGCGAGACCCGAATCCTGCTCGGCCCGGCCGGCGGCGGCAAGAGCGTTCTCATGAAGCTCGTCAATGGCCTGCTGATGCCGGACCGTGGCCGGATTCGGGTCTTCGGCCGCTGGCTGAACGAGATGAACGAAGATGAGATCTTCCAGATGCGGGCTCACATCGGCATGGTCTTCCAGGAGAGCGCTCTATTTGATTCCATCAACGTGGAAGACAACGTCGCCTATCGGCTGGAAGAAGACCACGTCCCTCCCCAGGAGATTCATGAGCGCGTGTTGGAGGTGCTTCGCTTTGTCGATCTCGAAGAGGCTATAGAAAAGTTTCCCGCCGAATTGAGCGGAGGCATGCGGCGGCGCGTCTCCATCGCCCGGGCAATCATTGGACGCCCCGAGTTGCTCCTCTATGACTCGCCGACCGGAGGACTGGATCCAATTACCTCTTCCACCATCATCGAACTGGTGGTCAAGCAGAGAGACGTCTCAGGAGCTACCTGTCTGCTGATTACGCATCGTTTGCAGGACGCTTTCACATTGGCTACGCATCGTTTCAATCTCCGCGAGAACCGTATGGAGCCCATCCCGAATCACCGGGTCGATCCAGGTACGCGGTTCCTGGTGCTCAATGAGGGGCGCGTGGTCTTCGACGGAACGACGCTGGAGCTGACCCACACCGAGGATCCCTGGCTACGGGAGTTCATCCAGTAGCGTCTTCCCAGTCCACATGCGGCCCTCCGGCTTGGCTGGGAGCGCCTCCCCAGTCTCCGTGGCGTTTGTCTCGCAGGGAAACTTCCGCAGGAAGTCCGCCGAGCCGGACGCAGAGACCATCCCAACCCGGTTCAGCCCGAAGCCACACGGCGAGGTAGCACCGGGGAGTGCTCATGGATGGGCCGTCGACGCTCCGCCGGCCTCAGAATCCGCATAGCCTTCCCTTCCAGAAGCGGAGCCGCCGGCGCTGGGCAGGGTGAAAATGACCTCACCGGAGCGAGCGTAGTGAAGCTCCTCGCGCGCGGCGTGCTCAATGGCGTCGGGATCGTCCTGGAGATGAGCGATACGCCGGTTCAGACGCTCATTCTCCGTCTGCAACTGCTGCATCTGCTGCTCGATCGAATTGGCCTCAGCGCGTTTGCGCAGATAGGCGGTCACGCCATTGTGTCCAAAGATGACGCCATAGGCCATCACCAAGGCCAGCGTTCCAATGCCGAGCGTCGCCGCGCGGCGCCGCCAGCGATAGGCGCGCTCCCGCGCGGCCGCAGCCAGTTCAGGCAGCCGGACGCTGTGTCTCGTCTTTTGCAGCGCGCTTGCCACGCTTCGCCTCGCAGGATGATCCGATGAACGCTTTTTCTCCGCCACAGATCCTGCCGCTTCCAACCACCGGCTGTCGGCAAGCTGGCCTACCGCGGCTTGCAACGTGCGGACCCGAATCTTCTCCTTGATTATCGCCCATTTTCTCCGCAAACCTGAGATCTCTTCCATCCAGGGAACCTGATTTGTCCACAGGCGGCGGCGCGGCCCGCTGACCGGATTTTGCTGAGAAGCGGCGGCATGGAATCTCTCCGGCTTTGTTATCCTACTCGTAGCTCATGCGCGTCCTATTCTGCATCTCGACGGCGGCTTTGGTTGCGCTCCTCTGGGCCTCAATCGCAATCGCGCGGCATATCTGGCAGGCGCGAAGAAGCCAGTTCCGTCAGTTGCAAGGCGAAGCAACGGTAAAGACACAAGGAAGAATTTAGATTCGCCCCCAACGGCCAGAGAGCCAATCATCCGGCCACGCGCGAGTGTGAATCTCGCGACCGAACCAAAACTCGAAAGACGAGGACCAGGAAATTGGAGATCAGGATGCCAACCATCACCCCTTGCCGCTCCATGGAAAGAAGCTGAAAGGCGTCTCCGCAGCTCGCTCCGGCGCTTCCGGCTCACCAGTGGCTTGAGACCTCGATACGCCGCAGTCTACCGGCTCCGGCATCGCCCTCCGCGGAAGTTGACCGATCATCCTGCCAACGCGCCCTGGGCGCCTGGCACAAGCTGCGAGGAAGACAACAGCAGGATCTGAATCAGCACCAAAACAGTCTTTGCAAAGCAATTGGGACCGACATGACGACTGCAACATCAGAAGTACGCGAGATCAAAATAGCCCACAGCCCCGACTCTGACGACGCTTTCATGTTTTACGGCCTGGCGACCAACAAGGTTCGGGTGCCGGGTTACAAGTTCACTCATACCCTTACTGACATTGAGACCCTCAATCGCCGCGCCATCGACGATCAGCACTATGATGTTACGGCCATCAGCTTCCACGCCTATCCCTACATTCAGGAAAACTACACCCTCATGGCCTGCGGCGGCTCCGTAGGTGAGAACTATGGGCCGATGATCGTGGCCGCCAGGAACTACACGCTGGCTGAGATGAAGAAGCTTAGGATTGCCGTTCCGGGCACGCTGACCACCGCCTACCTGACTCTGAAGCTCTTCGCTCCTGAAGTGGAGACGGCTACGCTGAGCTTTGACAAGATCATTCCCGCGGTGCTCTCGGGAGAGTACGACGCCGGGCTCATCATCCACGAGGGCCAACTTACCTATAGCCGCGACGGCCTCACCAAGATCCTTGATCTGGGCGTTTGGTGGCGGCAGCAGACATCCCTTCCTTTGCCCCTGGGAGGAAACGCCATTCGCCGCTCCCTGGGCCCCAAGGTGCAGTCCGTTACCACCAAAGCCCTGCGCGAAAGTATCCAGCATGCGCTGGACCATCGCGATGCGGCCCTGGAGTACGCCATGCAGTTTGCCCGCGACCTGGACACCTCGCTGGCCAACCGCTTTGTGGGCATGTACGTCAACGAGCGCACCTTAAACTACGGAGACGACGGCCGCGAAGCCATTCGGCGCCTGCTGGATATGGGCTACGAGCGCGGGGTCATACCGCACCGGGCCCATGTGGACTTCGTAGGCTAGGGCTCACCTTAGGCCAACGGCTCTGGCCATCGGATCCAAGGGGCTTTCCAGAGGCGCCTTCCAGATCCATCTCATCTCTGCCACTCCGCGCTTCCACCCTCCGCAGACCGATTGTTCCGATCGGTACACTGCGCAGGTCGGGGTCTCGCATGCGGCCCTTCCTCTAGCCCTTGCTCCTCCTCGTTGTGCTCCTCCTCGTTGCTCCTCCTTGTGCTCCCTCCTCCTCAGGGCGCAACGACAAGGCTTCCCTGATCGGCTGCGCCCGCCGCACTTTCCGGCTGCGGCTGCTCCAGGAAGTTGGCCGGCTGAAATGGCACTTTAGGCGCCCTTCTGCGCTGCAAGGGTCCTCCCCCCATCGACTTGCATCCCGCCCGCCCCGGCAATCCCCGAGGATGCGGCCTTCGTGAAGCACAGTCGGTCGTTGACCGCCAGCTCGGCAGCCCGGCCAAATCCAAACACCGGCTTTGGAAGACCCTTGAGAGAAGCCTCAAGTACGCGGGTAAACATCTCTTTATCTAGAACATCCGCCGGATTGAGACCGATCCGTTTCGACCCCTCCGCGGCTCATCGGCAGTGGCAGAACCGGCCGCTTGACAATCGTTTTCGCAAGGTGCTAGTTTTTGTTGCGCAATCAATTTCGCAAGCCGGGTCGGCTGATGGGCTAACCAAGTACGGCACCATCCAATGAGCCGGCACCGATTGTCGACAATGAAAGTTTTCAGGAGGTTTTATGCCATCCAAGCATGCAGTCTGCCGTTCACCGCTCCCGCGTGGAGTGACGGCCAGTTCCTTTAAGGCGACGAGAGGACTCTTGACCCGAACCGTATGGCTCCTTTTCCTAGCGCTTTTCTTTCCCATTCTGTCGCGCGCCCAGTTCAATGCCTCCATCCAGGGCACGGTGTCGGACCCCACCGGTGCGCTGGTTCCAGGAGCAACCGTCACGTTGACCGACAACACCACCAATCACCAGCAGACCGCGGTGACCTCCTCTGCCGGCATCTACACCTTCAACTCTCTCCCGCCCAATCAGTTCACCCTCACCATCTCCGCGCCCGGCTTCCAAAAGAAGACATTGACCCATATTCAGATTCTCCCGGAGCAGGCCAACGCGCTCAACGTTCAGCTTGCGCTGGGCACGACCTCGCAAGCCGTCACCGTCAATGCCTCCCATGCCGGGCGTCTTGACACTGAGACCGCTACCCTCAGCACCACCATTAACAGCAATGAGATTCAACACATGCCCTCATTCAACCGCGACGTCTTCCAGCTTCTGCAACTGACGCCCGGAACCTTTGGCGACGCATCTCAGGCGAGCGGAGGAGGCACCAACAACCTTCCCGGCACCATGGGCCCGGGAGGATCCTCCAACGGCGCAGCCGGCATCTTCCAGACCGAGAACGGGCCGCAGATCAATACCGTCGGCGGGCAGTATGAGACCAACGGCATCTCGATCGACGGCATCAGCACCGTCAGCGCCGTTTGGGGCGGAACCTCCGTCATCACCCCAAGCGAAGATTCGGTCCAGGATGTAACCGTGGTGGCCAACAGCTACGATGCGGAAAACGGACGCTTCTCTGGAGCCCAGGTGGAAGTAACCACCAAGGCAGGCACCAACCAGGTGCATGGAAGCGCCTTCTTCAAGGCGTCGCGGCCCGGGCTGAACGCCTACCAGCGTTGGAACGGCTACGTACCCGGAGTCACCAGCACCAGTACAGCCGCCTTCAAAGGCGTCAACAGAGATGATGAACGCACCAACAACTTCGGCGGCAGCATCGGCGGGCCCTTCTGGAAGAACCGGGTCTTCGCGTTCTTCAACGTGGAAGCAAGCCCGGAAGCTGCCTTGACGACCTCACAGGGATGGTATGACACGTCCCAGTTTGACGCACTCTCCCTTCCGTCCGGCGACATTGCCACAACGTACCTTACCTATCCCGGAGCGGCCGTTTCGACCAACGGCTTGATTCCTGAAGCCTGCGAAGACATCGGCCTTGTGCAAGGCGTCAACTGCCAGCAGGAAACCGGCGGCCTCGACGTAGGATCTCCTCTCAAGAACGGCCTGGGCATGCAGGATCCCACCTATGGCGGCAGCTCCAGCACGCCTGGCGTCGGCAACGGCCTGGATGGCATACCTGACATCGGCTACTACAACGCGATCGACCCAAGCACCACCTCCCAGGCGCAGTACAACGGTCGGCTTGACGTCTATGCCACCCAGAAAGACCATGCCTTCTTCACCATCTACTGGGTACCGGTATCGAGCACCTTCTACAACGGTCCCGTCCGGGCGATGAACCTCTGGCATCACGCCCAGGTCAACGATGCGTTTTCCGGCATCTGGAACCATCTGTTCTCCTCGACCCTCGTGAACCAGGCCAGGGCCAACGCCGGCGGCTGGCGTTGGAATGAAGTGTCAACCAACCCCCAGGAGCCCTTCGGCTTGCCACAAGACAATATCGCGGCAGTTGGAACTGCTTCCGTCAACTTCTTTGGCGCCCCGGGCCCAAGCGACTTCGATCAGTGGACCTACGACTACAACGACGTGCTCACCAAGACATTGAGCAAGCAGAACATCAAGATGGGTGGAGAACTCACACGGCTCTACTACCTGAACAATCCTACCTATGCGGCGCGGCCCAGCTTTACCTTCGAAAACATCTGGGACTTCGCCAACGACGCTCCCTACTTTGAGAGTGGACAATTCAATTCCACCACCGGCGTTCCCTTCGCAAACCGGCAGGACGACCGCATCGACATGTATGCACTCTTCATTCAGGATGACTACAAGATCCTGCCAAATCTAACTGTCAACCTCGGACTGCGCTGGTCGGACTTTGGCAGCATGGACTCCAAGGAGAATAACCTTGACGTCGTCGACTTCGGCACTGGAGCCAACACTCTCACCGATCTGAAGGTGCGTGTGGGTGGCCGCTTGTATAACCCGCAGAAGTCCAACTTCGGCCCCCAGATCGGCTTTGCCTGGCAGCCAAAGAGCTCCAGCAATAGCATGGTGGTGCGGGGCGGATTCGGCATCAACTATAACCAGAACGAGATCGCCATTCTGGCCAACGGCAGCGGCAACCCGCCGAATGCATTTCAGGCCAGTTTTACCTGCCCTTACCCCTTTTACACCGGCAATTCCAAAACCAGCAATCCATCCTGCGCAAACACCGGAATCCTCTATGAAACCGCGACGAACGTAAAATCGCTGTTCGGGTTCGCTCCCAATCCGGCCACCGAGGGACACTTCGGGTCAAACAATCTACCCACAAATGGGTCGCCCGTCTTCCTCACTGCGTTCCAGTCCAATCCCAAGACAATCGCAACCTACCACTACTCCCTGGAGACGGAATACAAACTTCCGTACAACTCCGTTGCCACCATCGGCTATCTCGGCAACCAGATGCGGCATCTGTTCATCCAGTCAAACTTCAACGTCATCGCCATGGGCAATGGCATTCCGATCAATCCTGCGACCAACTTCGTCGACTTCTATGGCAACAACGGCCTGGGTAACTACAACGCCATGGTAGTCACCCTGGCCCACAACTTTGCCGATAACTTCAGCCTGCAGGGTCAATATACCTGGGCCAAATCAATGGATGAAGGCTCTGGCCCGTACTACGAAGATCCCTACCCCTACGATACAAAGGCTGCCTATGGCCGCTCAGACTACGACGTTCAAAATGCCTTCAAGGCGTTTGGAATGTGGCAGCCGGTGTTCTTCCATAACAACGGCCTGCTCAAGAAAATCCTGGGAGAATGGTCGGTAAGCGGAATCTGGAACTGGCATACCGGCTTTCCCTTCACTCCGATCTACAACACAACCGTGGCTCCGTACTATCAGGGCGCTGGTTATGGGCAACTGCGTCCGGCTGAGTATCTGGGCGGAGCTGGAACCAAAACGAACAATAGCGTATTCGAGGGAGAAAATGGAGCCGCGAATCCCAACTATGGTGGAAATGCAACCAAGTACTTCCTGGCACCGACCTATGCGGCCGGTCCAACGTTCCCCGCAACAGCGCCCGTTCCGACTCCAGGAATCCATCGCAACAGCCTCACCGGGCCGCATTATAACGACCTCGATGGCAGCCTGGTGAAGCAGTTTGGATTGCCAAAAAACAAAATACTCGGAAGTGATGCCATCTTCGAGTTCCGGGCGGACATCTACAACGTGTTCAACAAGATCAACGTCAACGGATCATCCATTGACACTCTGGTGGGCGCGGCCAATCCAGACGGCACGGTAGCCTCCTACAACCCGCACTTTGGGGTTGCAACCGGAGCCTTGGGCAGCAGAACCATCCAGCTTCAGGCGAGATTCAGCTTCTAACATCCACCTGCGTTTACCTCCTTTGCAGAGGGTGCGTGACCCGCATCCTCTTTTCTTTTTTTGAACCGCCTTCCCTTATCCACAGCCACTTCGAGCGCAGATGATTCAAGCACTCGATCTTCCTATCCGCTCTAACGCCGGGACCCCGGCAGGCTCGCCCGCTAAGGTAGTCGCTGAGCGCCACAACAAGCTTGATTCGATGGGTTCATGGGCAAGGGGAAGAGCCGCAGGCGCTTCCATGCACGAGCGATTCCCTCACGGACCGCAGCCCGACTTCGTCCACCCGCCCACGGCTGGCACGACGCCGCCTGCGGTTTCAGCGGGCGTCCGCAGGCTCCCGGTTCGCCGCCGAATCGTCCGCGAAGGTGCGCTGGAAGTCCGCCGGGTGAGCCTTGGCC
>JAJYZE010000077.1 GCA_021800195.1 Acidobacteriota bacterium | reverse complement strand
CGCAGCAGGTAGGGATAAATCTTCTGCCCTGGCGCGGGTTTGGAGGTGTTGGGCTTCCGATAGAGCGCCTCCATGCCCATTTGCCGCATCAGGGGCGCGCACATGGCAGCGGCCCACTTCCAGCCCCTGCTGTCTGAGCATATCGCGCAGCATGCGGCTGCCAGCGAACGGATAGTTCAGGTGCAGCTCGTCGATGCGCCGCATCAGCATCAGGTCCGCGTCGGAGATTGGGCGCGGCCGATAGTAAATCGTGGAGCGGCTGATCTCCAGCAATTCCGCCTGTCTGCTGATGGACAACTGGTGCTCGGGTTTGATCATCGCTTTGCGCTCAGCAGGCCCGCTTTGATGAGCGCAGTCTCTAAAAAATCATTCTCCAGCGTCAGCTCCCCAATCTTGGCCTGCATCCGGGTCACATCGACCTTACCCTGCTGCTCGGCCTTCTCTTCGTCAAAGACACTGGCCGCGCCCTCCTGCATCCGCGTCTTCCAGTCGGTGATCTGGTTGGGATGGACATCGAACTGCTGGGCCAGCTCTGCCAGCGCCTTGTCTCCCTTCAGGGCAGCCAAGGCCACCTTCGCCTTAAAGACTGCTGTGTGGTTCCCGCGTGGACGTCGTGTCATCGTTGCTCCTCATTTCTGCCATCTTAATGGCTGTCAGGCAACAACCCTTCCACTTATCCCACTGTCCCAATGTCCGAACCCAGCTCAGTACAGCGACGACGGAACTACTTTCGACTTCCGTCAAGGTGATTACCTTCGCCTGCACATCACCTGCAGCGTTGCCCCGAATGGCGCCCTGACGGTTCAGATCCCGGCGCGAAAGGGCCACTATCGACCCTGGTGGACGCACTTCCGCATTGAGGCCATCGGCTTCAAGCCCATCCAGTCTCGGGCCCGCTTCGGCGGCCACACCACCGCGCTGGAGCGCACTCGTCGGGGCTACGCCGTCACGTTGCCGGATACGGGACAGGCCCAAAGCATCGTCCTGGAGTAGCAGCAGGCGGAGATCAAGGCTTATGGGGAGGGGCTCGCTTCGGCCTCCGCGGGAGCTGCGCAGACCAAAGCGACCCCAAAGCGTTTACTCTGTTGGAAGCAGACCTTCTCCCGTGACCTTGGCGTCCCGCACAAAGGAGTCCTTTCTTGGCCGTTCCCATCCGCAACATCAGCTCTCCCGGCTACACGGATGACCTGGAGTTCAAAACCGACACCCGCGCGATGATTATCACCACCGCACTTTTTTTCATGGTGGGTCTTCTTACCTGTCTCAAAGACATTGTCACTCCGCACCTGAAGAGCATCTTCGATCTCAGCTACGCGGAGGCGATGCAGGTGCAGTTTGCCTTCTTCACCTCGTATTTCGTCTTCAGCTATCCCAGCGGAGCCATGGTAGAGAAATTCGGGTACAAGAAGACCATGGTGATTGGTCTGCTGGTGATGGCCGTCGGATCCGCCGGCTTCATCCCGGCTGCGAAGCTTGCCGTCTACAGCATCTTTCTGGCCGCCATGATCGTGCTGGCGGCCGGAATTACCATCGTTCAGGTGGCGGCCAACCCCTATGTGGCCGTCATTGGACCTGCCGCAACGGCCTCCAGCCGCCTAAATCTGGCCCAGGGATTCAACTCGTTCGGCACCTTCGTCGCACCCTTCATCGGTAGCGTGCTGATCTTGCGCGGCGCTCCGGCGATCTCTCCGGCAGCCATGGCCTGTCTCAGTTCAACCAAGCTGCAGGCCTACCGCGAACTTCAGGCCCATACCGTCATCTTGCCCTACTTTGGCATGGCTGTAGTTCTGGCGCTGCTGGCGATCATCCTGGCCAGCATCCATCTTCATCATCCGCGCAACTCCGCAGCCGAGCGAACCCAGGACTTCCGCCCGGGAGCCTTCTCGGAAGCCCTGAGCAAGCCAGACTCCATCTGGCGGCATCCATGGCTGCTCTTTGGAGCCGTGGGCATCTTCACCTACGTCGGGGCCGAGGTAACCATCGGCGGACTTCTGGTGAACTTCATGGGCCTGCGCGACGTTGCCGCCATAAGCCAGTCCCGGGCCGCCAACTACCTGATGGTGTACTGGGGCGGCGCCATGGTCGGGCGATTCATTGGCTCCGGCGTCCTGCAGCGGCTCAAGACCGGCAAGCTGCTCGGCTTGAATGCGATCGTAGCCTTTTTCCTGGTCGTGCTGGCTCTGCTCAGCCATGGCCACCTGGCCATGTTCGCTCTGCTCCTGGTCGGCCTCTTCAACTCCGTCATGTTTCCCTCAATCTTCGCGCTGAGCATTCAGGACCTTGGCTCACTGACCAGCAAAGGCTCCAGCCTGCTGATCGCAGCGGTCGTGGGCGGAGCTCTGATTCCGTTGGCTACAGGAAAGCTGGCCGATATCATCGGCCTGCACCACTCCTTCGTCCTCACCGCACTCTGCTACGTCTACATTGCTGCCTACGGCATCGCCAACATCCGCCGCCCCGATGGCTCCGATGTTCTTCTTCCCGCAGAGCCTTTCTAAGCCGGCCCTGCTGCCGCTCGCGCTCCCGGGGCTTGGGCTGGAAGGCCCGTTGCTACCCTTCGCCTGAGCGAGCGGCGGTGGCGCTGAGTAAGTTCTCTGCCAGAGATCCTGTGGTGGACCCTGCCTGTGCCGCGGGCCCGTTCGCAGGCTGCCGGCCACGCGCCGGAAATCGAACTGATTCTGGAACCGTTTGCGAAGCGATAAAATCAGATCTGCATGCCCACTCCAAACGAAGTCCGCGATACCGTCATTCTGGGATCAGGCTGCTCCGGCCTCACCGCAGCCATCTACGCCGCAAGATCCAACCTGAAGCCCCTGGTTCTGGAGGGTCACGAGCCGGGCGGGCAGCTCGCCATCACCACGCTGGTGGAGAACTTTCCCGGCTGGCCGGAGGGAATCCAGGGCCCCGAGCTCATCGAGAATATGAAAAAACAGGCGGTTCGCTTCGGCGCCGAGCTGCGCATGGCGCATCTCACCCGGGTGGATCTGGCCACCCATCCCTTCAGTCTAGGCATCGGCAAAGAGACCATCCACACGCGCTCTCTCATCATCGCCTCGGGTGCCTCGGCGCGCTGGCTGGGGCTTCCCTCCGAGCAGGCGCTGATCGGATTCGGCGTCAGCTCCTGCGCCACCTGCGATGGGTTCTTCGCCAGCGGCAAGGAGATCGCCGTCATTGGCGGTGGAGACAGCGCCATGGAAGAGGCGCTCTTCCTTACCCGCTTTGCCACCAAGGTGACGCTCATCCATCGCAGCGATCACTTCCGCGCCTCCCACATCATGCTGGAGAGGGCCATGGCCCATCCCAAGATCGAACTTCTTCGCAATACCGTTGTCGAAGAGTGCCTGGGAGTTGAGGAGAAGGAGCTGAAGGGCATCCATCTCTTGAACAAAAAGACCGGGCAGCGCTGGACATTGCCGGTCAGCTTCATGTTTTTGGGCATCGGCCACACACCCAATGCCCGCGCCTTCCATGGCCAACTCGATCTGGATGCGGAGGGTTACGTTCAGACCCAGGACAACGTCTTCGTCACGCTTCAGGGCCAACGCATCGCGGGCGTCTACGCCTGCGGGGATGTTCAGGACCGCCGCTACCGCCAGGCGATCACTGCCGCCGGAACCGGCTGCATGGCCGCCCTTGAAGTGGAACGATACCTGGAAGAGCAGGGAAGATAAGGCAAACAAGATCGAAAAGGGGTTGAAAGCAAGCGCGGCGACCGATGGTCGCCGCGCTTGTTTCTCGCTCTGGCTTGATGCCGCTGATGCTCCATGCCTTCCAGGCGTGTCCCCGGCCGCAGCCCTGCTCTGCATTCAATGGATATCGAACTGCTCCGGATGCAGGCTCGGATCGCTCTTCACCAGGATGGTCTTTCCCGACAACTCTTCCATCTCCTGGAGCCACTTTCCTCCGCCGCTCTTGAGCTGCTTGACCGTTTCGGGATGGACGCGCAGCATGATGTCTCCCTTGTCGATCTGTTTGTGCATCTTTCGCATCTCGATATAGATGTCATTGCACACGGTCACGGGGGACTTGACCATGCCGGTGCCGGCGCACACGCTGCAAGTGGTGGACAGGGTCCGTTCCAGCGACTGTTTCACCCGCTTGCGCGTAATCGCCACCAGGCCAAAGTCGTTAAATTGCAGCACCTTGGAAGGTGCGCGATCCTTCTTGAGCTCTTCCTCCAGCGCCGCCATCACGCGATTCCGGTTCTTGCGTTCATCCATATCGATGAAGTCGATAATGATGATCCCGCCCAGGTCTCGCAGCCGGATCTGCCGCACAATCTCCGGAATGGCGTCCAGATTCGTCTTGACGATCGTGTCTTCCAGCCGAGCCGTCTTGCCGACATATTTGCCCGTGTTGATGTCGATGGCCACCAGAGCTTCGGTCTGGTTGATCACAATCGAGCCGCCTGACTTTAGCCACACCTTGGAGCGCAGCGCCGCATTGATCTCCTCGGTGATTCCAAACTGCTCAAACAGCGGCGTCTCCTTGGTGTAGAGTTTGACGCGGCGAATGAGGCTTGGCTGGAACCGCTGCAGGAAGCGCAGAACGCGCTCATACTCGGTCTCCGTATCCACCCAGATGGCGGAGAAGTTGTCCGTCACCTGGTCACGCAGGATCCGCTCAATCAAATTGAGATCGTGATAGATCAGTGCCGGACTCTTGGACGACTCCGCGCGCGTCTTGATATCGGCCCACAGGTTGAGAAGGAGGCGAAGATCGCTGCGCAGCTCTTCTTCGCTGGCCCCCGCGGCTGCCGTGCGCACGATAAAGCCACCGCCGGCATCTCCTCTTTCGCTGAGCAGAATCTCCTTCAGCCGCCTCCGCTCGCTTTCGCTTTCAATCTTGCGCGACACGCCGGTATGGTTCACCGTCGGCATAAACACCAGGAACCTGCCTGGCAGGGCAATGTGGCTGGTGATGCGCGCGCCCTTTTTGGCAATCGGTTCCTTGGCAATCTGGACCAGCACCTCCTGCCCGGGCTTCAACAAGTCACTGATGGCCGGCAGGTTGGTCGCTTGCATGGAAGCCCTTCCAGCGCGTTCGCGGCCACCCGGACGAGGCGCCCCACGGCGATCCCGGCCAAAGCGGTCCCGGACGCCGCGGCGTCCATCCCTCCGGCCGCGGTGTCCTCCTTCGCGGTCGCCCCCGCTCAGGTCTTCGCCCGCGCCCTCGGCACCCTCCGCGGAGGACAGATGCTCCTCATCGGAGAGCGCCATCTCCGCCGTGCCGTTTTCCTCATAGCTCGATATCTCGGCGAACTCCTCTTCCTCGACTTCGCTGATCTCGCTGCCGGATACTCCCTCTTCGCCGTCATCGTCCGGCACCGACTCCATCTCATCTTCCTCGAAGTCGTCTCCGTCATCGAAAACGTTCTCCTCGTCCTCGTCCAACCCTCTGGATTCCTGTCCGGTGATGTCATCGATGGTCATATCGCGAAGCATGCTGCCCAGATCGGCCGCATGCTCCAATGCCTCTTCGTCGCTCTCATCCTCAAGCGCGCCGGCGCTGAGGGACGCCAACTCAAGATCTTCCTCATCGAGCAACTCTTCCTCAAGATGGCCGTCGCCGGGAGCAAAATCACCCTCCAGCGCGGTGGCTCTCTCCGCGGGCGGCTGCACGGTGGCTGCGTGCGGCCGGCCGGGATCCTCATGCCGCTCTCCTGTGGCAACATCGAGGCCTGCGGCAGCGTCTCCCTCCGGCCCGGCGACGCTCCCACCGTGCCGAAACTCGCGCGCCCCGGAAGGATCCACGCGGAAGGAGACGGCGGCATTCTCCTCCGGCTCATATTCCGTGGTGATCTCATGAAACTCGGGGTCGGGCAGATCTTCGGGCTCCAGCAGTTCGGCATCGTGGAGCTCTGAGATCGCCTCCTCGAACTCCGCTTCACGGAACCCCGCTTCCTGCGCGGCATCTGCATCCCGTCCTGCGGCCAGATCCATCTGGGCCGTGGGGAGCGGCTCATATTCGCTCTCGGCCACATCATGGCCGGAGCTGACCTGGGGCAGTACCGCTTCGGACGGCTCCATCGGCCCCCGCTCTGCCCGATACTCTCTGCCGGCCTGGTCTCCGCCGTTACGGGCGCGCCGCTCGTCGCGGGCACGCCGGCGATCCAGTCCGCGCCCACCGCGGCCCTCCGGCTGGGCGTCTCTGATTGAGGCCCCCCTGTCGCGCTCGCGCTCTTCGCCGCGCGTCTCCTGTCCGTCACGCCGCCGCGACAGACTCTCCCCGGGCAAGACCAGCCCGCCATCCCATCCCGGCAGCGGCTCGACCAGGGTGGAAGGCTTTGTCTGGATCCTGTTTTCGCCAGCCCGCGCGACGGAGGCAGGCTCGCGCGCAGACGCTGCTCCGGCCTCCGGTTGCTCTGGCCGGCGATACTTGGACAGGGACTCGCCCGGCAGGATGAGCGGCTCTACCTGCGCACTCCCATGCGAAGAGGCCTGCGAATCCAGCCTCCGCTCCTGAGCCGAGGCACCCCCCGCTCGCCGTGCGGCAAAATGATCTCGCGCGGCCTCCGGCCGCTCGAAACGTCCGCCCCTGTCATGGCCGCCGAAATTGCGTCCAGCCCGCTCCCGCCCGCTGTCTTCGAGCGAGGCACTCTGGCGCGCCTCCTTTAGGCTGTGCTCCTGGCTCTCCTGTTCTACAGCAGGAACTCCGCCAAACTCTTCGCCGGTATCCTCCGGCGCCAGACCTCCGGGTTGCGCCTCGCCGGCACCCCCCCGTCCCCGCCGCCGTCCTCGGCGTCCGCGCCAGCGCCGGCCCACCTCGCCTCCCGGGGCTTCCGTCTCCGGGAAGAGTCCCTCCCCGGCCTGCTCCTCTTCTTGCCCTTGGGCTACGCTGTCCCTTGACCGCCCTGCGGGCGACCCCACGCTTTCATCCTCCTCGATATTCGCGCCGGCACCGGCAGCCCTGCCCGCGGCGCGGCTCTCTGAAGGCAACTCGCGGCCGCCGCGCTCGCGGCCTCTGTCCCGATCGCGCCTGGCCCTGCCGCGGCCATCTCCCCGCATCTCTGCGGAAGCGCCGTTCCCTCTGGCTCGCCGGCCTTCGCCTCCCGCAGCGCCATCAAAGTCCGCGGCTTCGTCGGTCTCTTCCATGAAGTCCGTGATATAGAGAAACGCATCGCGCTCCAGACCAATATCCACAAAGCTTGACTGCATGCCGGGCAGAACCCGGGTTACCCGCCCCTTGTAGACGGAACCAGCCAGCGTGTACTCATTCTCACGCTCGTAGTAAATCTCTGTGAGCTGTTCTTTTTCAACAATTGCCAGCCGCGTCTCATGGGGCGTGCTGGATATATAGATCTCTTTCGACATCGTTCTGCTCTCCTCTTGCCTTCGGCCAATGCGGCCGGCTTGCTATGGGCAGAACAGACGAGGATCGCACTGCCTTGGCTCCAACATCCTGCATCAGAGCCGAAGGGGGAGCCCCAACGCATTGCGTCAGGATCCGGCAGCCATCTCTTGGGGTTCGAACAGATTTTGAGTTACGGATACACCGGTAGCGGAGGCTCGGGTGGGGAAGGCATCTTTTGCGCAGACTGGATCGAAGTTCTCCGGTCCACGGAGGCTTCCAGCCCCCGAACCTTCCGCCCACGAACGCAGCTCGCTTCGCGTATCCGTGTCTGGGGAGAAAAACTTGCCAGCATTGAGCTGCCCTTCGCGGGGCGGCTCCTTCTGTCCTCGGGCATCATGCCGTAAACGGAGTTTGTGACCAACACAACCTGCAACCCAGGCGGGGACGTTAACCGTCCGTTTCCGTTCATTCTCAAAACCTGTCCGGCCTTCGGAGGTTGATCCGCGCCTGGCCGGCCTTCTAAAACCTGTTGTACCGCTGCGACGGGAAGATCTTCGCATCCGCGCTGCGGTCGATAAAGTGATCACCTCATACCCGATCACCTGATTCTAGTATGCACGAAAACCCCGACCAGCAGAAGGTAACCCATCGAGATTCTTTCGCTCAGGATCGGTTCTTCGCGCCGTCCGTCAATTGACGAACCGTCGCATTCGGACATTCATCACGATCCCCAGCGCCACGAACATGTAGATCACCGACGATCCGCCATAGCTCATCAACGGCAGTGGAATGCCGGTAACGGGCATCAAACCGACGCACATCCCGACGTTGACGGCGATCTGGAAGAGCAGCACTCCCGCCACGCCCATCACGATCAGGCTCCCCGGCGGGTCGGCCGCGGTTTGCGCATTCTGAATCAGGCGCATCAGGATCAGGAAGTACAGGAGCAAAACACCGGTGGCGCCGATGAAACCATGCTCTTCACAGAAAGCCGCAAAGATGAAATCCGTATAAGGAATAGGCAGGAAGTCCCCTTGCGTCTGCGTTCCATGGTTGGCTCCTTTGCCCCACAATCCCCCGGAACCGACAGCGATCAGGGATTGGCGAATCTGATATCCGGAAGCCTGCGGGTCACTGTCCGGATTGAGAAACGCCGTCAGCCGCGCCCTTTGGTAGGGTTTGAGCAGCCTGCCGGAGGCGAGCCCGGCTCCTCCCAGCAGCGTCAGGCCCGCCACCAGAATCGCCGCCTGCTTCCAGCGTATTCCGCCCAGAAAGAGTCCCACCACGAGCACGGGCAGATAGGTCAGCGAGGTTCCCAGGTCAGGCTGCTTGAGCACCAGCGCCAGCGGAATGCCCAGCAGCAAGGACACCTTGCCGATATCCTTCCAGCTCAGATCGCGTCCGTTCTCGATGATCTCCCAGAAGAAGCGGGCCGCGACCAGAATCAGCACCAGACGCACCCACTCGGAGGGCTGGAAATGGACCCCGCCGCCCAGGTTGATCCAGCGCCTGGCCCCCAGCACCTTGGTTCCCACCAGGCGCACCGCCAGCAAGGATGCCAGGCTGACGCCATAGGCCCAGTAGGCCATCCCCAGCAGGCGATGATAGTCCACCAGCGAAAAAGCAAACATGCCCACCACGCCCAGGGCGAGAAAACCCATTTGCTTTTGCTGAAATCCATGGAACTTGGTCATCCCGGTCGCCGACCGGATCTCCAGCAGGCTGATGATCGACAGGACGATCACCAAGCCCAGCAGCATCCAGTCGAAATCACGAAACCGCGAGCGAATCATGGCCTATCCAGTCTACGGGCTACAAGCTTCTATTCAGACGGCGCGGTTCCAGCCATCCCCACCGACTGCCCCTCGAGCTTGGGCACGGCCACCTGCATCTCCAGATTTCTGGCCCGCTCGCGCTGCTCGGTGACGTAGGCATCGATCACTTGCGCGGCCAGCCGGGCGGCATGCTCTCCCCACACTCCATGCTCCCACAGCACAACCACCACAATGTCCGGATTGCGCCGGGGCGCCATGCCTACAAACCAGGCATTCGGTTGAGTATCGTGGCCATGATTGGTGCGGTCCAACGCCTGGTGACTCATGACCTGCGCGGTTCCCGTCTTGCCGGAAAAATCAATCCCCGCCAGTTGATCCATACCCGCGGTATCAAACTCTCCGGGCGTGGTGGTCTGCGCCATGGCGTCGGTGATCAACTCCCAGTTCTGCGGCGACAGCGGAATCGTCTTGTTCCCGGATCCCGGATACTCCGCCCGGATCTCCTCCCGCTCGTTCGGGCTCAACTCGCCGGGGAAGACCAGATGGGGACGCACCAGAACTCCGCCGGAGGCGATGCCACCCAACGCTCGCGCCAGTTGCAGGGGCGTCACCTCAACCGCTCCCTGCCCGATCCCCACCGAGATCACCTCGCCCGGATACCAGGGCTGGTGCATCACCTTTTCCTTCCACAGCACCGTGGGCATCAGCCCGGGAGCCTCGTCGGGAAGGTCAATGCCGGTCTTCTCTCCAATTCCTACGCTCTGCGCATAGTTCGCGATGGTATCGATCCCTAGCTTCTCCGCCAGGGTATAGAAGAACGTATCGCAGCTCCATGGAATCGCATGCTCGATGTCCACCAGACCATGATGCTTGTCGCAAGCATGAAACTGCCCATAGAACACGCCGCCGCCGTTGCACATCACCTTCATGTTCTGGGCCACGTTCTCCTGCAGGCCCGCCAGGCTCATGATGATCTTGAAGGTCGAACCAGGCGCCAACTGCGCCTGGATCGCCTTGTTCATCATGGGATGGTTGGGATCCTGCATCAGCGACCGCCAGTAGGATGAGGTCAGCTTCACCGAGAACTGATTGGGATCAAACGCGGGCCGCGAGACCATGGCCAGAATCTCACCGTTGTGCGGATCCATGGCCACAATCGCCCCGGTCTTGCCCTCCATGGCGCGTTCGGCGGCCATTTGAACGTCCAGGTCGATGGTCAGCTTCAGATCGTGGCCCGGGGTCGCCAGATCCTGGCCCATCTGCCCTACCTCTTTGCCGTGCGAGTTCACTACAATGTCGCGCGAACCGTCGGTGCCGCGCAGCCAATCGTCGTACGCCTCTTCAATGCCGGACTTGCCCACCACATCGCCCGGCTCATAGGCCGCGTAGCGTTCGTCATTCAGATCGGACTCGCTCACCTCGCCCACATAACC